>CP004371.1:1500000-1747500 GCA_000597885.1 Flammeovirgaceae bacterium 311 | reverse complement strand
TCCAGGCGACTGTTTAACAAAAACACAGGGCTCTGCGAAATCGAAAGATGAAGTATAGGGCCTGACACCTGCCCGGTGCTGGAAGGTTAAGGGGGGAAGTTAGCGCAAGCGAAGCTTTGAACTGAAGCCCCAGTAAACGGCGGCCGTAACTATAACGGTCCTAAGGTAGCGAAATTCCTTGTCGGGTAAGTTCCGACCTGCACGAATGGTGTAACGATCTGGACACTGTCTCAACCATGAGCTCGGTGAAATTGTAGTAGCGGTGAAGATGCCGCTTACCCGTCACGGGACGGAAAGACCCCATGAACCTTTACTATAACTTCACATTGACATTGGGCAACAGATGTGTAGGATAGGCCGGAAGCTATGAAGCGGCGTCGCCAGGCGTCGTGGAGCTAACCTTGAAATACGGCCCTTCTGTTGCTTGATGCCTAACCCGGAAACGGGGACATTGTGTGGTGGGTAGTTTGACTGGGGTGGTCGCCTCCAAAAGCGTAACGGAGGCTTCCAAAGGTACCCTCAGCACGATTGGTAACCGTGCGCGGAGTGTATTAGCACAAGGGTGCTTGACTGTGAGACATACAGGTCGATCAGGGACGAAAGTCGGGTAAAGTGATCCGGTGGTTCCGTATGGAAGGGCCATCGCTCAAAGGATAAAAGGTACTCTGGGGATAACAGGCTGATCTCCCCCAAGAGCTCACATCGACGGGGAGGTTTGGCACCTCGATGTCGGCTCGTCACATCCTGGGGCTGGAGAAGGTTCCAAGGGTTGGGCTGTTCGCCCATTAAAGTGGCACGCGAGCTGGGTTCAGAACGTCGTGAGACAGTTCGGTCCCTATCTGTGATGGGCGCTGGAAGCTTGAGAGGACCTGATTTTAGTACGAGAGGACCGAATTGGACATGCCGCTGGTCTGCCAGTTGTACCGCCAGGTGCACCGCTGGGTAGCTACGCATGGACGAGATAAGCGCTGAAAGCATCTAAGCGCGAAACTCTCCTCAAGATGAGGCTTCCTTATAAGGGTGGTTGTAGACGACGACCTTGATAGGCTGCAGGTGGAAGCGGTGCAAGCCGTGTAGCTAAGCAGTACTAATTGCCCAAATACTTTCTTATGCAGTGGATCCTTCCAGAGCGTAAGCGCTGAAAATACCCCACCTGTTTCCTCTCACTTTTACATGTCATTTATGACATTGTTTTACATGTCATGTTTTTAGCATGACGTGCTTTTACATGCCATTGATGACATTATTTTACATGTCAAAAGATTATGTAGTAGATCTAAAGCAAAAGCTAAAGATGCTATTGCAGGCTGATAAAAGATCAGCTAAGTTAATAATGGTGGTTATAGCACAGGTGTTCACCTCTTCCCATTCCGAACAGAGAAGTTAAGCCCTGTAGCGCCAATGGTACTTGGGTAACACCCGGGAGAGTAGGTCGCCGCCAATCCATTTATACACAAGCCTCACAGTTTACTGTGAGGCTTTTTTTTGCCCCTGACCCTGCAGATAGCTCTTAGATAACTCTGGATGGGGCTTTTTTTGTGCCTGACTCCCCTGTGCATGCCAGATCGAGGTCAGGCTGTAACTGGAGGAAATCTTCCACTAGACCTGCTCCCGCCGCACAACTCCTGGCGGGTGGTAATCTTCCTGAAGCATCATGGCTTCAACTTCTAGAAACTTAGATTACCATCTGTCTTTTGATTGAAAGAGCAGTGTAACAGAAAACTATTAGAAGGATTGGGGAAGGCCAGGAGGCAATCAGAAGTTGCCACCCGCCAGAAGGCGGAGCGGCAGTTGTGCTTCTTCAGCCTTTATTTTAAGTATTATATAATTTTTATTTTCTGTTGCCAAGCTTGTTCAACTCCTGCATGTCTTCCTCAGAAAGTGTGATGGAGGAGGCCTTATAGTTTTCCTCCAGGTGCTTAACTTTGGAAGTACCAGGTATAAGCAGAATATTAGGGGCATGGTGCAGCAACCAGCTAAGGGCAATTTGATGTGCACTTGCTTGGTGTCTGTCGGCAATGCTGTTCAACACTTCAAGGGCCTGTACATTGCCGGCGTTCAGGGGATACCATGGAATGAAGGCAATGCCCTGCTCAATGCAGTATTCAAGTTCATCCTCCCAATCACGATTATCTACACTGTATTTGTTTTGTACAGATACAACCTCTACATATTCCTGAGCTTTTTTGATCTGGTCTACAGATACTTCAGACAGGCCAATGTGTTTTACAAGTCCCTGCTCCTGCACCTTCTTCAGAAAATTAAGCGATTTTTCAAAAGGTACTTCTGGATCTACACGGTGCAACTGGTATAAATCTATCCTATCCTGTTTTAAACGTTTCAGGCTTCCCTCCAGGGCTTCCTGTAAATGATCAGGATGAGCGTTAATAGGCCACTGGTTAGGACCTGTTCGAAGCAGACCTCCTTTTGTGGCTATTACTAAGTTTTCCGGATAGGGATATAAGGCTTCAGCTATTAACTCTTCTGAAACATGAGGCCCATAGCTGTCGGCAGTATCTATAAAGTTTATGCCCAGTTCTACAGTACGCTGGAGTACCCGGATGGCTTCTTCTCTATCTTTTGGAGGTCCCCATATGCCTTCTCCTGTAATACGCATAGCGCCATAACCCATCCTGTTTACTTTCAAATCTCCACCAATCGTAAAATGCTTCTCAAAAGCTGATGTTGTATTTTCTGCCATAATTAGTTTGTATAGGTTGTAATAAGTAAGTGTTTGGGCCCCTGGTATATTTATATATTCAATGATTATTATCTGTTCGTCATATAGATATAACCTAATTAGTACCCATCATCATACTATATAGAAACCTGACAATTGCGATAGGGTTATGGGAGCAGCAGAATTATTCTACGCTGGCGGCAGGTAGATTTTACTCTTGCAATTCAGTGCTTCTCTGAAAAGGATTAACAGGATTGCTTTAAAACTGTAAAGTATATTTCTAACCTTACATGGGCACTAATAAAAGCTAAGGCCCTCATCAATTGGCTTTTACTGTGTCTTAAATCTACTTATCTTTAGCACCCAATCAACTGAAGGATCAGCTGTTTTACTGCTTTGGATGATTGTTAAACCGTTGTGCATCACCTGTTAAATGATCAATATCTTCTATCTGATTTTTGTCTATACCAACAGGCACAAAACCGGCTTTTTCCTCTTACTCTTTCTAATTTTATCGTTGCTTGCCTTTCTTGCCAGCAAAATAAAGCTGGAGGAAAACATTACGAGTGTCATTCCGCAGGATGAGGAGCTTGCCCGCCTAAACAGGGCGTTCGAAGGATTTAAGATGAATAACAGGCTGGTACTGCACCTGTATCATAAAGATTCTTCTCAAACAGATCCTGATCAGCTTATTGCCGCAGCACATCAGCTCAGGGACAGCCTGCAGCAAAACTTCTCCGAACAAATCAGTGATATTAGGCTTAAAATACCGGATACCAACCTGGAGACGCTTTATAACTTCTACTATCGTCACCTGCCTTTTTATCTGCAGAAAGAAGATTATACCACCATTGCAGCACGTACAAGCCGGGAGGGGACCAGGGAAACCTTAAACAGGAATTTCAGAGCGCTGATGTCACCGATGGGCATCGGCACCAAAAAGATGCTTGTGAAAGACCCTTACAGCATGGTGAGCATGCCACTGCAGCGGGCACGTAACCTGCAGATGGATGATAATGTACAGTTGTACCAGAACCACCTCCTGACAAAAGATCACCAGCATCTGATCTTTTTTGTTTCCCTGGTTAACCCGGCTAGTGAAACAGCTAAAAATGCGGAGCTGATCAGCGGACTGGAAACACTAAAAGATAGATTTCAGCAAATCTACCCGGCCATATCCTTTGAGTACTTTGGCTCGTCGGCAGTGGCTGTAGCAAATGCAGGCCAGATCAAGCAGGATATTTACCTTACGGTGAGCATTGCGCTGCTGGCGCTGTTTATTTTCATCTCGCTCTTTTACCGTAGTGCTTTTGTCTTCTTTATTGCTGTAACACCCGGTATTTTCGGTGCTTTGGTAGCCACAGCAGTTCTGGTGTTGCTGCGGGATAGTGTATCGGTTATTGCCCTTGGCGTAGGTTCTGTACTACTAGGCATTACCATTGATTATGCCCTGCACTTCTTTACCCACTCTAAAGTGGAGCGGGATAAAAGGGTGTTGTTTGAGGATCTCAGCGGACCACTCCTGATGAGCAGCCTTACCACCGCCTGCGCTTTCCTGTCGCTGGTATTTCTTCGCTCCAATGCGCTGGCCGACCTGGGTATTTTTGCCGGCATCAGTGTGGTAGCTTCAGCCTTGTATACCCTTGTTGTATTGCCTCATTTTATCATCAGTAATCCAGGCCGAGAGGTAGCAGACACCCCGACACCTAAGGAGAATGCGGTGGAAAGGGGAGTGGCTGCGCTGGCACGTTATCCTTTCGATAAATCGAAGTGGGCCATAGCACTTTTTGCACTGCTTACGGTAGTGAGCCTCTTTACCTGGCAAAACTATTCCTTTGAGAGCAATATGCTCCAGCTCAATTACATGCCCGATCACCTGGCCCGTTATGAGCAGAACCTGAATCGGGTATCTACTTACTCTGCCAACAATGTTTTCCTGATCAGCATCGGCAAAAACTTATGGTCTGCACTGGAAAAGGAATCCGGCATGAAACGCAGGCTCGATAGCCTGCAGCAGGAGGGGGTGATCCTTGATTACCTGGCAGTGAGCGATATTGTTCCGCCTCCTTCGGTACAACAGCAAAACCTGGAGCGCTGGAACAGCTTCTGGCAGCAGCGAAACAGGGACAGCCTGCTGGTTGACTTTCAGCAAAGTGCACAGCAGGTAGGTTTCCAGGCAACTGGTTTCAAAGATTTTGAACAGCTACTCCGCAGGGACTTCAGCCTGCTGCAGGAAAAGGATGCTGATGATATCTTTGCAGTAGTGGGCGAGGACCTGATCATCCGTAGTGGCGATAGTGTTACCGTTATCACAACAGTGAAATCCAATGCGGCCAATAAAAAGCTTGTGTTGAGTGAGTTCAGCAGGGTAGATGGCCCCCTGATATTTGATAAGGCTTACTTTACAGACCGGCTGGTGGAGCTGTTGCAGGAAGATTTTAACATGCTGGTGAATCTCTCGCTGGTGGTGGTGTTCATGATCATTCTGATCAGCTACGGACGCATTGAACTGGCGCTCATCACCTTTATTCCCATCCTGCTTAGCTGGTTGTGGATCCTGGGGCTGATGGGCTTGCTGGGGCTTACGTTCAACATCGTTAACATCATCATCTGTACCTTTATCTTTGGCCTGGGCGTAGACTACAGCATTTTCGTGATGAGGGGCCTTACCCAGCAGTATAAGTTTGGCCTGGCCAATATCCTGTCCTATAAAAAGTCAATAATCCTGTCGGCTGTCACCACGCTGCTGGGCATAGGCGTATTGGCTTTTGCCCAACACCCGGCCTTAAGATCCATCGCGCTGCTGGCTATTATAGGCATTCTGTCGGTAATATTCTTAACATTTACGGTACAGCCAATCCTGTACAACTTCCTGATACAAGGGCGTAAAGAAAGAGGACAACCGCCCTTTACCCTCTTAACCCTGTTTCTTAGTGTTTTTGCCTTTCTTTACTTTCTGCTGGGGTGTTTCCTGCTCATGCTGATCAGACTGATTTTCTTCATACCTTATGCTTCTGAGAGAAAAAGAAAAAGGTTGTTCCACCACATCATGATGTTCTTTTGCCGTTCCCTCATCTATATCATGGTGAATGTAAAGAAGCAGGTAATAGGCAGGGAAAGCGCAGATTTTAGCAGTCCGGCAGTGATCATCAGCAACCACCATTCCTTCCTCGATATCATTCTGCTGCTGATGTTTCATCCCAAAGTCGTAATGGTTACCAACGATTGGGTGTACCATTCTCCTTTCTTCGGCCAGGCGGTACGGTTTGCTGATTTCATTCCTACCTCTAACGGGGTGGAAAACCAGCTGGATAAGATTGGAAAACTGGTGCAGGAGGGTTACTCCATTATCATCTTTCCGGAAGGCACCCGTTCTGATTCTGCCAATCTGGGACGCTTTCACAAAGGAGCCTTTTTCCTGGCCCATCACTTTGGGCTGGACATACAGCCGGTGCTCCTGCACGGTACCAGCTACACCATGCCCAGGAAAGATGGCTTTTACGTAAAAAGTGGTACAGTAACGGTGAAGTATCTGCCAAGGATTGCCCATGAAGATACCTCCTGGGGCAGTAATTATACTGAAAGAACAAAGTCTATCAGCAAATACTTCAAGCAGGAATACCAGCAATTGCGGGAGCAGCAGGAGAAGCCTGATTTCTATAAAGAAGTAATCATCAAGAATTACATTTACAAAGGCCCTGTGCTGGAGTGGTATCTGCGGGTAAAGTATGGGCTGGAAAAGGGATATGAGCTGTTTCACTCACTGATTCCGGCCAATGCCAAAGTGGTAGACCTGGGCTGCGGCTATGGCTTCTTACCCTATTCGCTGGCCTTTAGTGGCGAGGGCCGCGACATAACAGGCATCGATTATGATGCTGCCAAAATAGAGGTGGCAAAGCATTGCCCGGTAAAACCAGCCAATGTACATTTCGATCATGGCGATGTAACCACCTATCCCTATGGCGAGGCCGATGTATTTGTGGTAAGTGATGTGCTGCATTACCTGGTGCCTGAAGATCAGCAGCTGTTGCTGAACAATATGGTGAAAAAGCTAAAGCCGGGGGGTAAAATAATTTTGCGCGATGGCGACAGCAGCAAAAAGGAGCGGCACGAAGGTACCAAGCTTACAGAAGTATTTTCGACCAGATCCGGATTTAACAAGACCAAAAATAAGCTCCACTTTATATCCGCTCAAATGATTGAGAATTTTGCAGCCGAACATGGGCTGGAGCTGGAAACGATTGACAATACCAAACTTACCTCGAATACCGTATTTGTTCTCAGGCATAAGGGCTACCATGGAAAAGTATGATGTTATAATTATTGGCAGCGGCCTTGGCGGGTTGGAGTGCGGTGTAATCCTTAGCAGGGAAGGCTACAAAGTGCTGGTGCTGGAAAAGAATAAGCAGATTGGGGGCAACCTGCAGACCTTTTCCCGGGATAAATGCATCTTCGACACCGGCATCCACTACATAGGCGGGCTGGAAAAAGGTCAGAACCTCTACCAGTATTTTAAGTACCTGGGCATTATGGACAGCCTCAAACTTAAAAAGCTGGATACAGACGGTTTTGATGTTGTTACTTTTGAGGGAGATCCGGTAGAATACCGCTACGGGCAGGGCTACGATAATTTTATCGAGATCATGTCGGGCTATTTTCCTGAAGAGCGGGAGGGAATTATAGCTTACTGTGATAAGATCCGGGAGGTCTGCCGCAAATTCCCCATGTACAACATGAACACCAGTGGTGGCGACTGGAGCAATATAGCCTTTCATGATGTTAGTGCAAAAGAATTTATAGAGAGCTGCACAACTAACAAAAAACTGCAGGCTGTGCTGGCAGGCACCAACCTTCTTTATGCCGGTGAGGGAGATAGAACACCCCTGTACACCCATGCCCTAGTTATCAACTCCTATATCGAAAGCTCCTACCGTTGTATTGACGGAGGCTCCCAGATTGCCATTCTGATGCAGAGAATCATACTGCAAAATGGCGGCAAGGTGCTCAAACATGCCAATGCTAAACGATTTGTATTCAGTGGAGATCTTATTCAGTATGTAGAGCTGGAAGATGGAAGAAGGTTTGAGGCAGATCACTTTATTTCCAATGTGCATCCGGCCGTTACCCTGGATATGGTGGAGGAGGGGAAGATCCGCAACGCCTACCGCAAAAGGATCAACAGCCTGGAGAATTCTATATCGGTTTTTATTCTGTACCTGGTACTGAAGAAAAACACCATGAAAACCTTTAACTGCAATTACTACCATTTTGTAGAGCCAGATGTATGGACGGGTGCCAATTATGCACCGGAAAACTGGCCGCCTAATTATGCGGTTTTTACAGGATCGTCGTCCAGGGAAGGGGAGTATGCCGATACACTCATTGCCATGGCCTATATGAACTATGCAGAAACCAGGGAATGGGAGCGTACTTTTAATACAGTGGGGCACGAAGACGACCGTGGCAACAGCTATGAGGAATTCAAAAAGCAGAAGGCTGCAATTTTCCTGGATCAGCTGGAGAAACGTTTTCCCGGCCTTAAGGATAAAGTGTACAGCTACTACACCTCTACGCCCTTAACTTACCGCGATTACATTGGTACCAGAGATGGATCGCTTTATGGAGTAGTAAAAGACTATAAAGACCCGATGAAGTCTTTTATCTCTGCCCGAACAAAAGTACCCAACCTACTGCTCACCGGTCAAAACTTGAACATGCATGGCGTTTTAGGCGTCACCATTGGGGCCATTGTAACCTGCTCCGAATTCCTGGGAAATGAATATTTAATGAAGAAAATCAGAGAAGCTTAATTGTTTAAAAAACCTTATATTTCTTTAAACGTAAAATTTGGAAATGGCTGCTTATGATACGTTTTTTTCAGTTGAGCTTCGTCCTCTTATTGCTTGCTTTCTCCTGTACATCCTGCTTTAAGCAATTGGCAGAAAAGTCCTTCACAACAAATATCACCAAGGCTCCTTACGATGCTATCATTGTGCCGGGGTACCCTTTCAAAGACAGCGTTTGGAATGACATTATGAAAGTAAGGGTCTACTGGTCGCACTACCTCTACGAGAAGGGATACGCACATAACGTAATATACTCCGGCAGCGCCGTCTACACACCTTACATTGAGAGTAAAATCATGAAAGAGTATGGCATAGCACTGGGCATTCCGGCAGATAAAATCATTACTGAAAGCTTTGCCAAACACAGCACTGAAAATCTCTACTACTCCTACCAGCTGGCAAAGAAGCAGGGCTTTAATAAAATTGCAGTTGCCACAGATCCTTTTCAGAATGCCCTGCTGGTACGTTTTGCCGAAAAGAATAATATGGATGTTGATTTTTTGCCAATCGTATTCGATACCCTGGAGCAGATCGAAAAAACAGACCCTAAAATTGATCCTTCCATTGCCTACGTCCCCGACTTTGTAGCCTTGCCTGACAAGGTAGGATTTTTCAAGCGCTTTAAAGGCACCCTTGGGGGCAACATAGATCCTACCTTATACCAGTAGCAAGCAGTATAGCGAAATATCGTTGAGAGGAGTTTTAACAAGCGCTGGTGTTTTACATACCGGCTTTTTTATGTTCTATCTTACATCCCTGAATTAATCAGCCCGCTAATCAGTTAACACATTTAGGTGAAATAGCCCATTATTTCTAATTTTGCCTTTATTCTCCTGATGCTTATGAGGGTGTTGACGTATATACTGGGTGGCATACTGGTCTTGCTGCTGCTTTGCGGGCTTGTATTCTATGCACAGGTGCGTATTGACGATCCGGTGCTAGATGCAGAAAGAATTACTGATACCAGAATAGATACCCTCGGCCTTCACCACTACCGTTACGGCAAAAGCGCGCTACAGCTCAATGACAAAGGCCTTTGGGAGCTCCACCTGACAGGTGCACCTTACGAAAGGGGAGTTGCTTTCGGTGCCCTGGGCAAAAACCTGATGGGGCAGAAGGAAGTAGCCTTTATTGGCGAGATTCGGAACCGTGTTCCTTCAGAGACTTTTCTGAATTTTTTGAAATACCTCGTTGGCTGGTTTAACCGAGATATGGACGAGTATGTGCCCCGGGAACAGCTGTTGGAGATCTATGGCTCTTCGCAGCTGATGGCAGACGAGTTTGATTACATCGCTCCTAAATTTCACAGGGCCCTAAGTTATCATGGTGCCCACGATATTGGCCACGCCCTGCAGAATATGAACCTGGTGGGCTGCACCTCCTTCGCCACCTGGAGCCAGCATTCAGAAGGCAACAGGCTGCTGATTGGCCGGAACTTCGATTTCTATTTCGGCGAAGATTTTGCGCGGGATAAGGTAGTAGCACTTTACCGGCCCGAAGAGGGCTATAAATTTCTCTCTGTTACATGGGCAGGTTTTAGCGGTGTGGTTTCCGGCATGAATGAGAAAGGCCTGACCATTACCCTTAATTCTGCAAAATCAGATATTCCGACAAAAGGTAAAACGCCGGTTTCTCTTATTGCGCGCCAGATACTGCAGTATGCCTCTACCATTCAGGAGGCTTACGAGATTGCTTCTTCTTTCGATTCTTTTGTGGCAGAAACTTTCCTGATAGGTTCTAAAATTGATGGCAGGGTAGGGCTTATTGAAAAGTCACCCGGCAAAACAGCGCTTCATTATGCTGATGAAGACCGCATGATCATCACCAACCATTTCCAGAGCAAAGAGCTGTTCCCGGACCCCCTGAATCAGGAATATATAGGAGAAGAAGTATCCACTTACCGCTACCAGCGGGTGGAGCAGCTGCTCGATTCCCTTGCCCCCCTTACGCCTGCCAGTGCCGCCGCTATTTTACGTGATAAAAAAGGGTTGAATAACAAAGATATTGGCTTGGGCAATGAAAAAGCCATCAATCAGCTAATTGCGCATCACTCTGTTATATTCTCTCCCGAAGAGCTGGTGGTCTGGGTCTCCTGCGCTCCTTACCAGCTGGGCGATTATGTAGCCTACGACCTGAAGAAGATCTTTGCTGATAGCCTGGAAACAGCTAATACACCTTATGCTTATTCCGATTCCCTTACGATTGGAGCCGATCCTTTCCTGGCTTCTGCTGAATACAGGCAATACGAATTCTTTGCCAAGACTCGGGACCGCATACAGCACTTAGGATTCACAGGAAAGGGAACTCCCCTAACCGAAGCAGAGGTAAAAGCATTTGAAAGGAGCAATCCCAATTCATTTTTAACCTATTACTACCTGGGAGATTATTTTAAGATCCAGCAGGATTGGCAGCGGGCCATTAACTATTTCGAAAAGGGCCTTACAAAAGAAATTGCCCGTACCAGTGAGCGTAAACATATGCAGGAAGGTATTAACTTGTGCCGGGAAAAGCTGAACAATGATTAGCGGCACAGGGATCGATATCGTTGAAATAGACAGAATCAGGGAATCAATAGAAAAGAACGAGCGCTTCAAAAGCCTGGTTTTTTCTGCGGAAGAGATTGAGTACTGCGAAAAACAAGGCGCTGCTTACCAAAGCTATGCGGCCAGGTTTGCCGCCAAGGAAGCACTTTTCAAAGCCCTGGGTACTGGCTGGCGTGGCAAACTGGCATTCAGCGAAGTATCGGTAGAGAATGATCAGTGGGGAAAACCTATCATACGTCTCTCCGGCGATACCCTTAAAACAGTAGAGGCACTGGGCAGCACCAACATACATCTTTCCATTTCGCATGCCAGGGCATATGCCACTGCGGTTGTGATTATAGAAAAACTTAGCCAGGGATGAAGCTACCCCCTATAGAACAGGCCCCCGTTGCTGATATCAAAAACTTTCAGGAGACAGCACTGCAAAAGCTAGTGCAGTATGTACATGAAAAATCTCCCTTCTATCACAACTGGTTTAAGCAGCATGGTGTAGATCCGGCCAGTATCAGGCAGCTAAAGGATCTGCAGCAGATACCTCCTGTTTCTAAAACAGAGCTGCAAAGGTATAACCAGCAGTTTTACTGTGTACCCCGCAGTGCCATTCGTGATTACAGCAATACCTCCGGTACCGAAGGAGAGGCAGTTACCATTCCCCTCTCTGAAAATGACCTGGAACGCCTGGCATATAATGAGGCCATTTCCCTGGCCTGTACCGGGGGCAGTAAGGAGGAGGTGTACCAGCTTACCACCACGGCAGATCGTCGCTTTATGGCCGGTCTGGCCTACGTAATGGGGGCTCGTAAGCTGGGTGCCGGCATGGTGCGGGTAGGTCCGGGCATACCAGAGTTGCAATGGAAAACCATACAGGAGGTAAATCCCTCGGCCCTGATTATAGTGCCTTCCTTTTTATTGAAACTGATCGAATGGGCCGAACAACATGGTATTGATTACCGGAATTCATCTGTTAGAAAGGCTGTCTGCATTGGCGAATCTATCCGCAACGATGATTTTAGCCTCAACCCCCTTGCCAGGCGCATTACGGAAAAGTGGGAAATCCCCTTATACTCCACTTATGCCTCTACCGAAATGGCCACTGCTTTTACCGAATGTGAGGCTGGCAGGGGCGGGCACTTCCACCCTGAGCTGATCATTACGGAACTGCTTAATGAAAATAACCAGCCCGTAGCCCCCGGCGAAGCAGGAGAACTTACCATTACCACCCTGGGGGTAGAGGCAATGCCGCTCATCAGGTTTAAAACTGGCGATATCTGCCGCAGGCATGAGGAAGCCTGCAGCTGTGGCAGAACCACCTATAGAATTGGCCCGGTGGTAGGGCGCAAGCACCAGATGATTAAATACAAAGGCACCACCCTGTATCCGCCATCGCTCTTCAATGTGCTGGACCATACGCCGGAGGTAATCAATTACCTGGTGGAGGTGTATTCAAATGAATTTGGCAATGATGAAGTAAGGATCAGGTATGCCGCCAAAGCTGGTTTTAATGAAAAACAGCTGGCCGATCACTTTAAAACCAGCGTGCGGGTAACTCCTGAATTGATACCAAGCCCGCAGGAAGAGCTTAGCAGGCTGATGTATCCGCAGATGAGCCGGAAGCCGGTAAAATTTCTGGATAAAAGAGTAAGGGTTAATTAGTGTTAAGACACTGGTTGACAGGGAGATGATACAATGAAAAATTATGGCAGGGTTGCATTGTGTTTTTATTTAATTGTATAATTTCGCTTCTCTAACTCACTTAACCATTTTTTATCATGAAAAAACAATTTATCCTGCTGGCGCTGATTGTATTCTCCGCATTTGCATTTAACAATCCCGATCAAAGAGTATTTACTGCCTCCGAAATTGTATGGTGTGGCGTTGATTTTTCCGAAGCGAAATGTATTGGTGCCGAAGGCTTCAACGAGCCCGATCAGGTGAAGGACAGGTACTTTGATGCCTGGAATCAACTGGTATTGGACGAGGGCGATAAGTTTAATATCCAGAAATTCTATTCCAAAAGCAAACAGACCAATGACCTTAGCGTGGTAAACGCGCGCAACCAAATGCCGGAGGTAGGAGATCTGGTAATCAACGAACCCTATGCTTTCAAAGAAGGCCAGCTGGAAAAAATCATCAGCTCTTACAATCTGGAAATGGCTAAGGAGGGTGTGGGCGTTGTTTATGTGGTGGAAGCACTGAATAAAACAGAACAGGAAGCAGTGATTGATGTGGTATTCTTCGATATTGCTTCAAAAGATATTTTATGGACTAAACAGTATAAAGAATCTCCTAAAGGTTTTGGATTTCGCAATTATTGGGCCGGCGCCATCTATAAAACGATGAAAGCCAGCGAAAAAGATTTTGCTTCAGCCCAAAAAAAAGCATCCAAAACAAAATCCAGCAAGTAATCTTTACAACGTTATACACAAAAAATGCATGCTCCTGATCAGAAGCATGCATTTTTGTTTAAGTGCCTTTACACCACAAGGGCTAGCATATATGGGGTGTGGCTGCAGGGAGAGCTTATAATATTCTAATTCAGAATCTGCGCCAGGGCCTTTACGGCCCGCTCGTGTTTGCGCACAACCGGGTTATTCATATCCCATACATAACCCGCCAGCACTGAGCACATCTGGCGTTTTATTTCAGGGTTGGATTCGTGGCTGAAGAAGATCTTAGGTAAAGAACCATCGTACCAGGTGGTTACAAAGGTTCTGAACACATCTACACCATGCTTCATATAGGCTGCGTATTCCTGCTCCCAGTCTATTGTCTCACCCCCCAGCTGACGCACCGCCAGTTTAGCAGCCGTAGCACCAGATTCTGTAGCAAGGGTAACACCAGAAGAGAAAACCGGATCCAGAAATTCGGTGCTGTTGCCGGTTAGTACATATCCTTTTCCCCACAGCTGCTTTACAGATGCAGAATAACCTGTAATTTTACGGGGCTCAAACTGGCGTTCGCTGCCGGCAAAGCGGTTTTTAAGCTCCGGTACCTCATTCAGCCACTGCTGGTACTGCTCATCAGGGGTGCCTTCATAGCGGTTAATCGTCTCCGGGGTACCCACCACACCCACTGAAGTAATGCCGCTGGAGAAGGGGATAATCCAGATCCAGACATCCTGGGTATAAATCACAATGGTAATGCGGTTGCCATCGATGCCTTCCGGCCGTTTGTTGTCCTGCATGTGGCAGAAGAAGGAGGCGCGTAGCGGGAAATCAGAAGGTTTATTGAGGTCCAGCAGGCGTGGCAGTACACGGCCATAACCGCTGGCATCGATCATAAACTTAGCAGCGATTGTATAGCGGGAGCCGTTTTTTCTGCGAACCGTAGTGGCCGAGGAACCATCTTCCCCAAAGCTGACGGCTACTACCTCTGCTTCATACTCCAGGGTTACACCCTTCTTTTCTGTCTCTTTGGCCAGCAGATGGTCAAATTGGGCGCGGGGCACCTGCCAGGTCCAGTTCCATCCTTTTGTATATTGTTCAGAGAAGTCAAAATCGCATGCTTCTCCATTCCGTACAAACTTGGCTCCGAACTTTTTCTGAAAACCGCCCTCTTTTACAGCCTCCAGTAAACCGGCGTATTCCAGGTTATCCATGCAGCGGGGCAGCAGGCTTTCGCCGATAACAAAACGCGGGAACAGCTGTTTTTCTACAATTTTGACCCTGTAACCCGCATTTCTAAGGATAGAAGCCGCCACAGTACCAGAGGGGCCTGCACCAATCACCAGTACATCTGTATGCTCTTCCGGATGTTGATAATTATTCATAACCAATATATTGTTAGAAATAAAAAGGGGAGGGGAGTAATTGTATCTTCGGCAGATTTTATAGAGACAAAAGTAAATAAAAAGGATGATAAAGTAGAATACTTTGCCTAAGGGCTTAAAGGCAGCCTGATGTAATATATAACATAAAAACAATAGTTTATTTTTTGCTTTGGAGTTTAATAATAGGTTTTTTTGTAAGCTTAATATGAAGCGGTTTTATTGCATAAAACCGTAATTATCAGTTATACCAAAATGGTCCGGATTGGATTTGCATCTTTAGAACTTGCCGATATAGAAAAAGTAATCTTAGGAGAAAAGGTTGAGATTCCTGCTGAAACCCGAAGTAGGGTGGAGGAGAGTTTTAACTTCCTGAAAGAGTTCTCCAGAAATAAGATTATTTATGGAATCAATACCGGCTTTGGACCGATGGCTCAGTACCAGATTGAGGCATCGGAGCAAATTCAGCTGCAGTATAACCTGATCAGAAGCCATGCCTCCGGCAGCAGCAACTACCTAAGCAAGCCCTATGTAAAAGCAAGCATGCTTGCCCGGCTCAATACCCTTTCCCTGGGTTACTCTGGCATACACACCTCTGCACTGGAGGTGCTCGCAGCACTTATTAACCATGATGTAACCCCCCTGATCTTTGAACATGGCGGAGTAGGCGCCAGTGGCGACCTGGTACAGCTGGCACACCTGGCGCTTGTGATGATTGGCGAGGGCGAAGTGGAGTACCAGGGACATGTAAGGCCAACTCAGGAGGTTTTTGCTGAACTGGGTATAGCCCCCATGAAGATTAGCCTGCGTGAAGGCCTGGGTGTGATGAATGGCACCAGCGTAATGACGGGAATTGGCCTTGTGAATTCAATCTTTGCCAGTCGGGCCATTGAGTGGAGCATTATGGCTACCACCATGATCTGTGAAATGGTAGATGCCTACGACGACTACTTTTCCCGGGAGCTGAACCAGTCAAAAAAACACAGAGGCCAGCAGGAGGTTGCCCGTCTGATAAAACAAAATCTGGACGAGAGCCGGTACATACGCAAGCGTGAGCAGCAGCTATATACAAAACTTAGTGATGAAAAGGTGCTGCTGGATAAGGTGCAGGAGTATTATTCCATTCGTTGCGTACCACAGATTGCAGGCGCTATCCTGGAAACAGTGCAGCAGTGCCAGAAGCTCCTGGTAGAAGAAGCAAACTCGGCAAATGATAACCCGATTGTAGATGTAAAAAGCCGGAATGTACTACACGGCGGCAACTTTCACGGCGATTATGTGTCCTTCGAAATGGATAAGCTTAAGATTGCCATCACCAAGTTATCGATGCTGGCAGAACGGCAGCTTAACTTCCTGATGAATCCCAAGCTTAACGGCATATTACCCCCCTTCGTGAACCTGGGCAAGCTCGGATTTAATTTTGGTATGCAGGGCATTCAGTTTACGGCTACCTCTACTACTGCCGAAAACCAGATGCTTTCAAACCCCATGTACGTACACAGCATTCCAAACAATAACGATAACCAGGATATTGTAAGCATGGGCACTAATGCAGCCCTGTGTGCAAAAAAGGTAATCGAAAATACCTACGAAGTGCTGGCCATAGAGCTGGTCACCATTGTTCAGGCACTGGATTATTTGCAAAAAACAGAAGGATTGTCGGCCCAATCCAGGCATGCCTACAGCAGCATTCGCAGTATTGTGCCTACATTTGTGGAAGATTATCCTGTTTATCGGGATATGGCAAAAGTAAAACAATACCTGATGGAGAACAGTCCTTTTGCCACTTGATCTGGTAAAGCGCTTTACCGGGAGCCTGTAAAAAGAGAAAACAAGCTGCTCCGGATCCTGATACAGGGTTTTGATCAGGCTTTCCAAAATTAAAAAATTTAAAATTAATCTATTCTTACTTATAATTTTATTGAAAAAATTATAAGATAATTTACTTTCGTTGTAACTTATATAATGAAATACGCACTGGTTACGGGAGGGTCCCGTGGAATTGGCAGAGCGGTAAGTTTAGAGCTTGCTGATCAGGGGTTTAACATCCTTATCAATTATCTCTCAAATCAGAATGCCGCCCTGGAAACACAGCAGTTGGTAGAAGAAAAAGGAGTTAAGGCAGAATTGCTGAAATTCGATGTGTCCAATCGGGAAGAGGTGCGTCAGGCGTTAACAAATTGGTACACTACGCATACCAACGATACCCTTGAAGTGCTGGTGAATAATTCAGGAATCAGAAAAGATAACCTGATGATCTGGATGCAGGATGAGGAATGGGACAGTGTGATCAGTACCAGCCTGGGTGGTTTCTATAACGTAACAAAGCAGGTGCTTCCGGAAATCATAAAAGGCAAGAGTGGCAGAATCATCAACATTGTGTCGCTTTCCGGATTAAAGGGGCTCCCTGGCCAAACTAACTATTCTGCCGCCAAGGCTGCCGTGATTGGTGCTACCAAGGCCCTGGCACAGGAGGTTGGGCGTAGAAATATAACTGTAAATGCAGTGGCACCAGGTTTTATCAGAACCGAAATGACTGAAGGCATAGACGAAAAAGAATATAAGGCAAACATTCCGTTACGACGATTTGGTACTGCAGAAGAAGTAGCAGCGCTGGTAGGTTTTCTGGCATCGCCTGCAGCTTCTTATATAACCGGAGAAGTGATTTCCATTAATGGAGGCTTGTATTAACACGGGGGAAAGGATATGAAAAGGGTAGTAATTACAGGTATTGGCATTTATTCCTGCATTGGCAGAAATCTTGAGGAGGTACGTGATTCGCTCTATGGCGGAAAATCCGGCATTGGACTGGACCCTGTCAGAAAAGAGTGGGGATTCCGGTCTTCATTGACCGGTATAGTGCCCAGGCCAGACCTGAAGGAACTGCTTACCCGCCGGCAGCGCATAGGTCTTTCGGAGCAGGGGGAGTATGCCTATAAGGCCACCCTGGAGGCCCTGAAGGGAGCCGGCCTGGACGAGGATTTTCTGGCAAACGAAGAAGTAGGCATCATTTACGGCAACGACAGTTCTGCCAAGCCCTCCATCGAAGCCTTTGAGCAGTTACGCATTAAAAAAGATACTACCCTGATTGGCAGCGGCTCCATTTTCCAGTCCATGAACTCCACCGTTACCATGAATTTATCCACCATCTTCAAACTAAAGGGGATAAACTTTACGGTTAGTGCTGCCTGCGCCAGCGGCTCGCATGCCATTGGCCTGGGCTATATGATGATCAGAAGTGGTATGCAGGACCTGATCATTTGCGGCGGAGCCCAGGAAATCAACTACCACTCCATGGGCAGCTTCGATGGCTTAAGCACCTTCTCTACGCGTGAGGCAGAGCCGGAAAAGGCATCGCGGCCTTTTGATAAAAGCAGGGATGGCTTGATTCCCAGCGGTGGCGGTGCAACGGTGATCATCGAAAGCTATGAGTCGGCCAAAAGAAGAGGGGCCACTATTTTAGGAGAAATCATTGCGTATGGTTTTTCTTCGAATGGCGATCACATTTCGGCACCTAACGTAGCCGGGCCTACCAAATCACTGGAGATGGCCCTTAAGCAGGCTGACCTAAGGGCCAGTGATGTGCAGTATATCAATGCGCATGCCACCTCTACCATTGCCGGCGATGTTAGCGAAGGCAAGGCTATTCTGAATGTTTTCGGAGATAGCCGCCCGCTCATCAGCTCTACCAAATCCATGACCGGCCATGAAATGTGGATGGCCGGTGCCAGTGAAATTGTTTATTCCATGCTGATGATGCAGAACGGGTTTGTGGCACCAAACATCAACCTGGAGAATCCGGAAGAGGAGCTCTTAGGGTTGAATTTTGCCCATAATGTGGTGGAAAAGAATATAAATGTGTTTCTTTCCAATTCATTTGGGTTTGGAGGCACTAATTCCTCCTTAATTGTAAGAAAAGTATAAAAACAAGAAATATTGTTAGAGATGACCAGGGAAGAGATTATTGATAAAGTCAATGGGTTTTTGGTAGAGGAGTTTGAAGTGGATGCCGAGGCAATCAGGCCAGAGGCAAACCTGAAGGAAACCCTAAAGCTGGATAGTCTGGACTATGTGGATCTGGTGGTGGAGATCGAAAGTAATTTTGGCTTTAAAGTAAAGCCGGAAGATTTTCAAACCATCCATACTTTTCAGGATTTCTACGAATACATTATTGCGAAGGTAAAAGGACCGGTAGAGTCAAAATAATGTCTTCCTGGAAAGGTAAGACCCGGGGCGGATTACTGGGGTATAAGATATTCATCTTCGTATTGCGGAGATTAGGATTAAGAGCAGCCTACGCACTCCTGAGAGTAGTGGCTGCTTATTTCGTTGTGTTCGCACCTACAGCCAGCAAAAGCATGTGGGTTTATTTCAGAGATATCCTTGGGTACCCTACAACCAAAGCGCTGGCTGCCCTGTATCAGAACTACTACGTTTTTGGACAGACGCTGCTGGACAAAGTGGCATTGATGGCAGGCTTAAAAACCCCTTTTACCTATACCTTTGAGGGAGAGGAGCATCTGCGTAATTTCAGAGAAAATAATACAGGAGGTATTCTGATCAGTGCTCACCTGGGTAACTGGGAGGTGGCCGGTTTTCTGCTAAAACGCCTGGACATGAATATTAACATAGTGATGTTTGAGGCAGAGCACGAAAAGATAAAAGAGTACCTGGGGCAGGTAATGCAGAACAGGAACATCAACATCATTCCGGTTAAACAAGATCTCTCGCACATTTTCCTGATCAACAAGGCCATACGCAACAAAGAAGTTATTTGTATGCATGGCGATCGTTTTGTGGAGGGAGGCAGGGTGGCTTCGGTGGAGTTTATGGGCAGAAAGGCAAATTTTCCGCTTGGTCCGTTTACCCTTGCCGCTAAATTAGGAGTACCTTATACCTTTGTGTATGCGGTTAAGAGTAGTGAGACTCATTACCACCTCTCGGCCACACCCCAGCAGCAATCCAATGGCAGGCCTTATGAAATTCTGGAGGCCTATACAGCCTCGCTGGAGTGTAAGGTACGGCAGTATCCGCTGCAATGGTTCAATTATTACAGATTCTGGAGCGAAGACCTGAAAGGTGGGACATATGAACAACAACAGCATGAAGTTAGTACCCATTCATAAAGGTGAGGAGCTTTTCAGGTACATTCCGCAGCGTCCGCCCTTTGTACTGGTAGATGTGCTCTATGAAAAAGGAGCGCTGCATGTGGTAAGCGGTTTTACCATTAACAAAGACAACCCCCTGCTGGAGCGCGGTTTGCTCACTGAGGGTGGCCTGGTGGAAAACATTGCCCAGACTGCAGCACTCTTTGCCGGCGTGAGATTTGCAGACCAGGGGCTGGCGGTACCAATAGGTTATATTGCAGGCATAAAAGACCTGGAGATTAAACAGCTGCCGGCGGCAGGTACAAGCATTTATACCAGAACCACCCTTACCCACGACCTTGTAAACATACAGGTGGTAGAAGGCGAAGTTTTTGATGAACAAGATCAGCTCATTGCCCGTTGCGAGTTGAGAATCTTTATAAAAGGCGACGAGTAATGCTGAAAAACATAAAAGAAACAGAAGTCCGCTTCAGCGAAGTAGACAGCATGGGCATAGTCTGGCACGGCCACTACATCAAGTACTTTGAAGACGGACGTGAGGCCTTTGGCCGTGAGCATAGCCTGGGGTATATGGATGTGTATGAAAAGGGTTTTTTCATTCCCATCGTAAACATTAACTGCAGCTATAAAAAGCCGATTGAGTATAACGGTCCGCTGACGATCGAAACCAGCTTTGTAGATACGCCAGCTGCTAAAATTGTATTTGAATACAAGCTCTACAATAAGGAGAGTGGCGATGTGTACGCCACCGGAAGCTCTGAGCAGGTGTTCCTTACAAAGGAGCGCGAGCTGCACTTAACAGTGCCCGAGTTTTTTGTTCAGTGGAAAAAAGAAAGAGGGCTGCTGCCCGCCTAGCCTCAACTGCCTTGAAAATTTATTCTGTTGCCGATAACATCATCAGCCCCCTTGGATCTGATACCCATCAGAACTTTAGGGCTTTGCTGCGTGGTGAAAGCGCTATACAGAAAATAAAAGCAGGACCCCTTTTTCCGGAGCCCCTTTATGCTGCCTGGACCGGAGATCTGCTCCAGGAACCATTCGAGGCAGAGGCTGCCCACTGCTATACCCGCCTGGAAAAAGGCTTTATCCGTTCCATTCAGGCAGTGCTGGATACAGTGCCGGGCATCAGGAAAGAAAGGCTGGCATTAGTGATCTCCAGCACCAAAGGAAACATTGACCTGCTGGGAGTGGAGCAGCCTGGAGCTATTGGTGCCGAACGTTTGGAACTACCTGCCATGGCCGGGTCCATTGGCCGGTTTTTTGGCTTAGCCAATGCGCCGGTGGTGGTATCCAATGCCTGTATCTCGGGCGTATCGGCCATTCTTGTAGCAAAAAAGCTGATCTGCATGGGGCGCTACGACCATGTGCTGGTGTCTGGAGGCGATCTGCTCGATAAATTTATCCTCTCGGGCTTCCAGTGCCTGAAAGCCCTCAGCGAAGAACCCTGCAAGCCCTACGATGCCGACCGCAGGGGAATAAACCTGGGCGAAGCAGTAGGTACCATGCTCATCAGCAAGGATCCGCTGCTCAACACCAACAAAAGTTCACTGGCGCTGATTGCAGGAGGGGGGCAGTCTAATGATGCAAACCATATATCCGGCCCCTCCCGTACCGGAAAAGGTCTTAAAATAGCGGTGAACGGAGCTATAAAAAGCGCAGGTCTGCCCGTCAGCGAGCTGGGCTACATCAATGCACATGGTACGGCCACCCTTTTTAATGATGAGATGGAAGCCGTTGCCTTTAATGATCTTGGGTTAGAGGCGCTGCCGCTCAACAGCCTCAAGGGCTACTTTGGGCATACCCTGGGAGCCGCCGGTGTGGTAGAATCCATCATGACCATCTGGCAGCTGAATCATCAGCAGCTGGTGAAATCCTTAGGGTATGCAGTGTCTGGCGTAAGCAGGGATCTAAATGTGCTGCAGGAAAACCAGCAGCCGGCACAGTTGCAGTATGTTCTGAAAACTGGATCGGGTTTTGGGGGCTGCAATGCCGCCGTAATCTATGGCAAAGCATGGATTTAAGGATTACGGCATATAGTGAACTCAACGAAAAAGGCTTGTACAAAAACGGGAGCCTGTTACTTGCCAATGCCACACAGGAGCCTTTTGCCCAATTCGCTAAAGAAGCTTACCGTTTCCTGAACCCGGCTTATTCGAAGTTCTATAAAATGGATGAGCTGTGTAAGCTGGCTTTTCTGGCAAGTGAAGCGCTGCTGATGGAAAATAAAACAGACAGCAGGGCGGAAGGAGCCGATATAGCCCTTATCCTGGGAAACAGAAGTTCATCGGTGGCCTCCGACCTGCAGCATTACGAGACCTATAAAGACAGCAGTAACTACTTTCCCAGCCCGGCTGTGTTTGTGTATACCCTGCCCAATATTATGCTGGGAGAAATCTGCATCAGGCACCAGATTACAGGAGAAAACTCCTGCTTCCTGATGCTGGAGCCCGACGGGGAGTTTTTGTACAACTATGTGCAGCATTTATTTGAGCAGGAGGGGTACGAGCAATGTATTACCGGCTGGGTAGATTATAAGGCCGGGAATTATGTTGCACGTTTGTTTTTAGTAGAAAAGGCTGCTGCCAAAAGCGTGGTAATGCGTAAATTCGACAATCTTTTTATCTAAACAGCACCTGTATAAGATGAGTGAGTTAACCGAACAACTAAAGAAAGATATCATAGAACAGCTGAATCTGGAAGATCTGCAGCCGCAGGATATTAGCGACAGTGAACCCCTGTTTGGAGGTGCTGTAGGCCTTGATTCTATCGATGCCCTGGAGCTGATTGTACTGCTGGAAAAAAATTATGGTGTCAGGATAGACAATCCTGAAGAAGGCCGGAAAGTTTTTCAGTCTGTTAACAGCATGGCCAGCTATATTGAACAAAACCGCAAATAAAGTATGGCCATTCGGGTGTTTGTTACGGGCTGGGGCATCATATCGGCCCTGGGCAGGGGAGTAGAAGCGAACCTAGCCGCTCTAAAGAGTGGCCGGACAGGTATTGCCCACTCCCAACACCTGAACACCCTGCACAAACATGAACTGGTAACCGGCGAGGTAAAGGCTTCCAATGCAGAACTTGCAGAATGGGCAGGTATTTCTCCTTCGGCAGGCTTGTCCAGAACAGCCCTGATGGGTATGCTGGCGGCAAAAGAAGCAGCACAGTCTGCCGGCCTGTCAAGGCAGGAGCTGGGGGCCACCGGCCTGATCAGTGGTACCTCGGTAGGGGGTATGGATGTTTCAGAACAACATTATGGTGCTTTACTGAAAGGAGAAATTCAGAATTACGCCAAAGCCTTTGCCGGGCATGACTGTGGCAGCTCTACCGAACTCATTGCCGATGGGCTCGGCATTACCAGTCACCTGAGCACAATCAGTACGGCCTGCTCTTCTTCGGCCAATGCCATTATGCAGGCGGGCAGGCTCATCAGGGCAGGTGCAGCCCAAAGCATACTAGCCGGAGGCACCGATGCCCTGGCGGTATTCACCCTCAATGGTTTTAATTCCCTGAAGATCCTGGACCCTCACTGGTGCAGGCCGTTCGATGTAAACCGTATGGGCCTGAACCTGGGCGAAGGAGCCGCTTACCTGTTGCTGGAATCAGAAGAAGCAGTAGAAAAACGCAACGCAAAAGTGCTGGCAGAACTGATTGGCTGGGGGAATACCAACGACGCCTACCACCAGACGGCCTCTTCGCCGGAGGGCAAAGGTGCTTACCTGGCCATGAAAAAGGCACTTGAAGTAGCAGGCAATCTAAATCTTAAGATCGATTATGTAAATGCCCATGGCACCGGTACTGCCAACAACGATCTATCCGAAAGCATGGCCCTGCAGGCAATGTTTGGCGCCGGTATACCCGATTACAGCTCTACAAAATCATATACGGGACATACCCTGGGAGCGGCGGGTGGTATTGAAGCGGTATTCTCGGTACTGGCCATTAACCACCACCTGAAATACCCGAACCTGAACCTGGAGCAGCCTATGGAGGTGCTTGCTACTGCACCGCTACAGCAGCTGGTGGCAGGAAAAGAGGTAAATACGGTACTATCCAATTCATTTGGTTTTGGGGGCAATTGTACATCCTTATTATTTACGCGCTAATACAATATGCGGGCATACATTACCGGTACATCAGCCATATCGCCACAGCCTACTTTTGAGCAGGAGCACTACCTGCAGCAGCTCGTGGTGCCCGGTCAGGCTTACCTGGCTGCACTGGAGCCCGACTACAGGCAGTACATCGACCCTAAACTTTCGCGCCGCATGGCCCGCATTATTAAAATGAGTGTGGCCACTGCCAGAAAAAGCCTGGAGCATAGCGGGCAGGAGCCGGCAGGAGCCGGGCCCGGAGCGGAAGCTCTGCCGGGTGCCATTATTGTGGGTACGGGTCTGGGATGCCTGCAGGATACCGAGAAATTTCTTGCTGAGATTGTAGAGACCCGTGAAGGTCTTTTGTCACCAACGGCTTTTATACAATCAACACACAATACAATTGCCGGGCAAATTGCCCTTTTGCTGGGGTGCCCGCACCACAACTTTACGTTTGTGCAGCGGGGCTTTTCTTTTGAGCGTGCCCTGGAAGATGCCCTGCTGCAGATCAGTGAAGGGGTGTCGCAGGTACTTCTGGGAGGTGTAGACGAAGTAACTCCCACCTTGTTCGGTATCCTGGAACAGCTGGATTGTGCAGGCAAAGCAGAGAACAGTAACCCTGATGTGCAAACTACAGGCCAGCGGCCTGCCTGGGGCGAAGGAGCTACCTTCTTTACCCTTTCCGGAACCCCTGAAAGCACTGCACTGGCCTGTATTGAGGGCCTCCATTCCTTTTACGCAGCAGCCACAGACGAGGAGGTAGCAGAAAAGACAGAAGCTTTTTTAAAGCAGTGCGGAACAACAGCCAGTAAACTCGATGCAGTGCTGATGGGCTTTACCGGCAACCGGCAGGATGATGCTGTCTATGAAGCACTGGGAAAAAAGCTGTTCAATCAAATTCCACTACTACGCTTTAAGCATCTTTGCGGGGAGTATTTCACGGCATCGGCTTTTGGGCTGCACCTGGCGGCAGCTATGCTGCAGCGGCAGCAGCTGTTTGCCGGCACCCTTGTGAAAGGTGAAGTAAAGGAGCCCCTGCAGAAGATCCTGATCTACAACCGGAGCCAGGGGAAATATCATTCACTTATGCTGCTCTCCTCATGTCGGTCTTTGTAATGGTACGCAACAGCTTCCTGCTGCTGATGTTCCTGCTGCTGTTGGCAGACTATTTCTTCCTGGACCTCTCTCTATGGGCATATCTGGCCCTTACTTTGCTGTACATACTGCTGGTGGTGGCTGGTTCCTCGAGCATGAGCCTGAATTTCTTTACCAGGAGCTACACCAGCGGAAAGGGAAATACCATTGCTCTTACCTTCGATGATGGCCCCTCTGCCGAACATACACCGGCAGTGCTGGAGGTGCTGGAGAAATGGGGTGCTACTGCCACCTTTTTTTGTATAGGTGAACGTATGGCCCGCAATAAAGAATTAGTACAAATGATTAAAGGCAAAGGCCACCGTATAGGCAACCATTCCTACACCCATAGCAATCTGTTCTCGATATTCGGGAAGAAGAGGGTGGTGGAGGAAATCCAGAGAACCAATGCATTGATCAGGGAGCTCACTGGAGAGGAGTGCAGCTTGTTCAGGCCCCCCTATGGGGTGCTTAACCCAAATATTGCCGGGGCTGCTAAGGCATGCCGCATGCAGGTAATTGGCTGGAACATCCGCTCTTTTGATACTTCCACAAAAGACCACCAGAAAGTGGTAGAGCGGGTGCTTGCCCGGATAGGTCCGGGTGCGGTGCTGCTGCTGCACGACGACAGGGAAAACACTCCGAAGATCCTGGATGCTATTCTGGCTCATACCAGCCAGCAACACTATCGCTATATACAGGCGCATGAGCTTATTACAAAATAATATAGGTGTGGAGCCTGTACCGGCTCCTGTTTACGTACCACACTTCAATCTACTTAGAGCAAAATGATTTACAGAAATATACTCCTGTTCCTGCTGGCGGTGATGGTCTGCTCTTTTCAAACCGGCAAAGAAGAGTTCACCCCCATGAAAGATGTAGTTGCATTCCGTGCCGGCCTTGCCAAAATGGCTGCTGCTACCACCTCCATAAAAGCATCCTTCAGCCAGGAGAAATACCTGGCAATTCTGGCTAATAAAATAGAGTCGGAAGGAAACATCCAGTTCAAGAAACCAAACCTGCTTAAATGGGCGTATACCACTCCCTACCAATACGCCATTATACTGAATGGCAATGAACTCATTATTAACGACCAGGGGAAAGAAAATTCTTTCGATATTGCTTCCAGCCAGGCCTTTATGCAAATTAACGAGCTGATCGTGAACAGTGTGCAGGGAAACATTCTGGACGAAGAGCGCTTTACCATACAGTACCTGGAAAGTAAAAATCACTATCAGGCAAAGCTGCAGCCAAAGGAGGAACAGATGAAGAAATTCCTGAAAGGTATCGATGTATATTTTGATAAAGTAAATTATACGGTTGCAAAAATAAAACTGATAGAACCTGAAGATGATTACACCCTGATCACTTTCCGCAACACCAGGCTGAACGAAAGCATTTCTGATGATATCTTTGTTTCGAAAAAGAAAAAGTAGTGCACTGCTGGTCCTGTGCTTCATGCTACTCCAGCTGGGAGGTATTGCCTGCAGCACTGCAAAAATACCAGAGGGAGCAGTAAAGCCACAGTCTTACCTGGCCGGTGTAGCAGGCGGGTTGTTGTATAATGCTACTTTTCAGTATAAAGAGTTTAATGCCAGCGGATTGCTGGTGTTAAAAAGGCTGCAGCCTTCAGAGTATCATGTGGTGTTGCTTTCTAAATTTGGGGTAAGTCTCATGGAGTTCAGGCTGAATGATGAGGGAATTCACTGGGTAAAAACCTTTAAGCAGCTTAATAATAGTAAGGTTGAGAAAATGCTGGAGCGTGACTTTCGGGTGCTGATGCTTAGTGCTTTGGATAATCCCCGCAGGGTAAAGCTTCAGAAGCAGGAGGGAAATGTGCTTACCTACAAAGTAAAGGGTTCTTCCAATTTACAGATAAAAACCAATAGTGATAATGGCAGGGTTATGTATGCTGAAAACAGGGGCTTTTTAAATCCTGTTAAAACTAAAGTTCAGTTTTTGTATAACGAAGAGGGCGATATTCCGCAGGGAATAGCGCTGAAGCACAGGAATATTGATCTGGGCCTGGAGTTAAATCTGTTAAAGGTAATAGATGCTGAAAGATAAACTTTACACACTGAACACACTGGAAAAGACTGAGGAAGGAGCTTATAAAGCCCTTGTACTGCTTGATTCTTCCAGCCCTATTTTTAACGGGCATTTTCCGGGGCAGCCTGTTTTGCCGGGGGTTTGTTTGCTTGAAATGGTAAAGGAAATTCTTGGTCAGATCAGAAAAAAACCCTGCAGGCTGATGAGTGCCGCCCATATGAAATTTCTGAAGGTAGTGGACCCGAGGGCTGAACCTGCTCTTCTTTTTGAAATTAGCCTTGTTGAGAGCGAAGCGGAACTAAAAATTGTAGCAAGCTCTTATCTTGGAGATGGCTCCGTCAATTTTAAGCTTAAAGCCAATTTTGCCTGTTAGTTGCTGTGCCTATGAAAGAGTTGTTTAAAAAACACAACTGCTGTGTAATCATTCCTACCTACAACAATGGTGGTACCTTACAACAGGTAATTGAGGATGTGCTGCATTATACTGAAGATCTTATTGTAGTAAACGATGGTGCAACCGACAGTACCGATGCAATTCTGGAGCAATTTGCAGACAAGGTTCACATCATCAGGCACGAGCAGAACAGCGGTAAAGGCATGGCATTGCGTAATGGCTTTACCCATGCCCTGGCGATGGGCTACGATTATGCTATAACCATTGACAGCGATGCCCAGCATTTTGCCTCCGACCTGCCGCTGTTTCTGGCAGAGCTGGAGCAAAATCCGGAGGTGCTGGTGATTGGCGCCCGTAACATGAAAGGCGAGAACGTACCAGGCAAAAGCAGCTTTGGCAATAAGTTCTCCAACTTCTGGTTTTGGGTAGAAACCGGTCATAAAATGGACGATACCCAATCGGGCTACCGCCTGTACCCCATCCGCAGGATGGAGGGCATCAGGTTTAAGACCAGGCTATTTGAGTTTGAGATAGAAGCCATTGTAAAATCTGCCTGGCGGGGTATTCCTGTCAAAAACATTCCCATTCAGGTACATTACGAGCCGGGAAAAAAAAGAATTACACATTTCAGGCCTCTGCGCGACTTTAGCCGCATCAGTGTGCTGAATACCTACCTTGTAACACTGGCCCTGCTTTACTACATTCCACTACGCTTCTTTAAACTACTTACCCGCGAAAACATCCGGAATTTTATCCAGAAGAATTTCTTCGACAAAAATGAGCCGCTGCACATTAAAGCATTCTCAATAGCATTTGGTGTGTTTATGGGGATATTCCCGGTCTGGGGATTTCAGCTGCTCATTGGCATTCCGCTGGCACACCTGATGAAGCTTAACAAAGCGCTCTTTATTACGGCTGCTCACGTGAGTATACCGCCAACTGTGCCCTTTATCATTTACGGAAGCTATTTGCTGGGAGGGGTGTTCATGAAGAATCCACAGAATGACATCCTGTTCAACGAGGGTTTAACATTAGAGACAATTAAAGGTAATTTGTTCCAGTATTTAAGCGGAGCTGTGATGCTGTCTATTGGCATGGCAGTTTTATGCGGCCTGATTTCCTACCTGTACTTCTACATAGCCCGCAGCAGACGCCTGGCTGTAAAGCCTCTCAAGAGCAGTGTGTAAACTGTATGAGTGGTGCAGCAACGGGCTAATATGCAATAATCTTAAGCCCCTTTAAATGCTTTGCTTAGGTAATGTTACATCCTGCAGATAATATGGTTCAACACATTAGCCACTAGCACTTTAACAAATAAGCCTGGTTAATCAATGTATGATCATTAAAATGGGACTTCTTAATTAAATTTTATATCTTGATAGCAAAGCTCTCTCCGCATGAATATAAAACTAATTGCCCTGGTGCTTCTTTTAGATCTAGGATTGGTACTGTCTGTGTCTTACTTCCATACCGAGGCCTATCCCATCATACAGGAAAATACTGAATTAGTTGAATCATCAGGGGCAATACAGGCCAATACGCTTGCTAATGCAGATAAAAGTAAACGAAGCCTGAAAGAAGGTGCCTTAGTCGGAGGGGCCACAGTTACCACAACAAGCTGGAATCAGTCACTTTTTTTAAAGGACTTAATGATGGGATTTGCCGCATTATGTGTAATAAACGGCTTATTGGTGGTGCTAATACGCAAAATGGGTGCTTCTGAAATCCAGGAGGACTAACCGCATCAACTAAGAATCATCTTCTGTACTATTCCCAGGCTTATCCAGCTGTGGCTTCAGCTTTAGCAACACTTCTTCAACATCTTCTTTTCTTAATGGCTTTGTAAGATAGCCTTGCAGCTTATCGCCATAACCAGCAGCCTTCTGCCGGTCGTGCTGGTTAATGGATGTGGTGAGCATTACCACAAAAACCCTGCTCCGGTCAATCCCCAGGGCATCCATGTCATCCAGTATTTCAAATCCGTCCATACCAGGCATGCTGATGTCAAGAAAAATTAAATCAGCGCCAGGCTTTTCTGTTAGTGGTTTACGGTGATAGTTTTCAAGAATAAACTTTAAAGCCAGCCAGGGATCTGTGATAGACTCAACTTCATGGGCTACTCCCATGCTTTCCAGTAAAAGCTTATTTACAAAACAGGTAAGATCATCATCATCAATCAGCAGTATCCTTCTTAACTTCTTCATGCTGAGGCAAGATACTCTTTTTTTATGTATCCTAAACAGGCCCACGTTAAGGCTATATGTTCGGACAAAACTACGGAGTTTCTTTTTTGCCAGCGCTATCAATCTGCATCAGCACCTTACAGATGCAAAGAAAAGATCAGCTATACCCTGCCCTTTACTCCTTAGGGGGCTGCTCTCCGCTTTTTTCTTCGATATTCTCCAGCTGTTCTTCCAGTACATTTTCATTGCTCTTAAGGTCAATATCACCTCCCTTTTTCAGATCAATGAGATGGTACACCTGGTAAGATCCTGCACAGAACAGGAAAATCCCCATCAGCCTCACCATTGTGTTCCAGTGATTTTGAACCATGCGCCCGCCGCTTAGTAAAATACCTGCGGCAGCTGCCAGCACTAGAAAACTTACTGTTTCCATGATGGCAATATTCAGGATGTACTTTAAAGTAGTAACATCGTTCGCATAGATTTTGATGAACTGAAGGAAGGTAAGGTACACAAATGGGATGATAGGATTGCTCAGGCCAACGATAAATCCATTTCTATAAAATGATCCCTCTGCAAAATCCCTTTTCTTTTCATTGCTCTTATTGCTTTTGATAATGATCACAATGCCCCACAACATCAGCAGGCAGGATGCTATCAGGTAGAAAATAGTTTCCAGTTTCTGGTGAGAAGAGATAAAATCATTTGCAAGCAGTGCCAGTGCTATGTATAACAGCTTAGAACCCATCAGGCCTCCATAGACTTTAAGGGCAGCGGTTTTACTTTCCTTTAAGCAGGTATCTAACACAAAAAATAATGCAGGACCACTGGGTACCCCAAGAAACAAGCCTGCTATGATTGATATTAGCAGTGCCGACAGTTCTAACGACTCAAACATACTCTTTTCCCTCCCCTTTATGCATAATGCTGCAACAGCACTCTACCCTTCAACCACGCGTGAAAGCAAGATAAGCCTGTTATTCAGCTAAGTGCTAAGAGCTGCCGGGCAGCTCCTGACACTTAGCTGTTCTTCTTACTCTTAAATCAGGTTTAGGGTTACAGTGCTTTTGAGATTTTCAGGCTTTTAAACAAGCCTGCCTTGGCTTTAGCGCCAGATCTGCGGCAGGAATTCTGATGTGTATTTCTATCAGGCCGTAGGAGCGCCGTTCAGCAGCCGGAATAGGGTAGCTCCTAAAGAGAGTGATAAGCTGTGGCTGCTCTTATTGTTGCTGTTGCTGTTGTTGTTGTGTTTGCTCTGATACCTCCACAGTATGATTTGTGGTGTTGGGGCCGGTTGGCCGAATGTGGCCTTTTAACGGACTGCAATCATCAAAATCGGCACCATCGGCTACTTTAATGTAGTGCTGGTCCGACATCATGTTATTAGTCGGATCAATACCCACCCAACCCATGCTTGGAATGTAAACCTCCAGCCAGGCGTGCATCTGAAGTGATCCTATAAACACCTGTCCCTGGTTCAGGTACCCCGACACATAACGGCAGGGAATCTGCTGCTGCCGAAGAATTCCCATCATCAGGTGGGTGTAGTCCTGGCAAACGCCTTTGGGATTTTCCAGAACATCGCAGGCACGGGTGGAAAAAGTGGTCACGCCAGCCTCATATTCCATCATATTGTGCAGCCTGTCGTTTAGCTCTGTAATGTAATCAAATAGAGATTTATCCTTTTGAAATAATAATTCAGCAGGGATCCTGTCAACAGGAAGTTCAGTAAGAGGAGTTTGCTGAATGTAAAGAAAGTGGTCTACAATGAAATCTTCCGACTGCAAGATTCTCAGCTCTTCTTCCAGCGGCAGGCTTTCTTCCGTAATATGCAGCACACCTGTGGTTTTCTTTCTCACCGTGCAGCTCACCTTTAACCTGAAATGTTGGAAAGGCTCCGCTACCCGTATACTGATTACCTGGTAGCCAAAAACATTTCTGGCATGGAATACAGGTAAATCCAAAGAATTTTCAACAGTTTCTTCTAATACCTCCTGCGTATCATTTGAACAGGGAAGCACAAGAAATTTAAATAAGGCTTCTGTCACTTCATGCTCATAGTGATTTTCTGCCTCGTATATAACCTGGTATGTAATCATTTAATAAGTAAGATATTGTTTTTCGAGCTGTACCCCTATTTCGATTAAATTTTCCTGTAGAGCCAGCACAAACTCCTCCTCATTATCCAGAATTTCATCAAGGGTACAATAATTCATTTTTGCAGTGAGCTTTCCAATAGTGAACTCAACGCAATCTGGCGTGATGGGTTTGTTGTTGCTGATAACGTTTAAATCTGTCTTTAGTTTTTGCAGGTTAAAAAGTACCGACTTGGGAAATTTATTGTTGAGCACCAGGAAGCTAATGGCTCTTTCGCGGCTGGGAGGAACGCCTCCATAAAAATTTCGGCTTACATCGAGCCCGCCGGCACTACGGAGCAGGGCAGCCCAGTGGTAACTGTTAATAGCCTGGCTCATGAGTGAATTTTCGGTAGCTTTTATATCGTTTAATTTCGATAAGGTAATCTGGGTTACCTGGATGGCCCTTTCCAGGTGTATGCCAATTTTGATCATCGACCAGGCCTCATTATGCAGCAGGGTATCGTCTGCGACACCTTTGATAATGGTGGTAAACTCCATTGCCGTTTTGCAGAAGTCATAAGGACCTTTTTTTTCTAAAGATTCCCGGTTGAAGGCCTTTGTAGTATGGTAAAAGCGATTGATGGTTTCCCATAGTTCAGTGGTGATGTTATTGCGGATGCCCCGCGCATTTTCACGGACCAGGTCCACATAACTCTTAACCGAGAAAGGGTTCTTATCTTCAATGGTCAGGAAATGAATTACCTGGTTATCGGTCAGGCTGGAATTGCACTCATGATAGATCTCCCAGGTGTGGGCCATGTACAGCATCGATTCCAGCATGAGCTGCTTGTTGAACGCACGCGGTGCATCTGAGGAAGAAAGGTACTGAACGTTGATATACCTGGATAGATGTTCTATTCTTTCTATGTATCTGCCTATCCAAAACAAACTGTTTGCTGTTCTTGAAAGCATGAAGGATGATGACATAATGCTGATTTATTTTGAGAAGCAGCTGCCGAAGCAGTGCTGCCGGAAATTAGTTTATTTGTTGTACAGGTAGTGTGGTTGCGGGGCTGAAGCACCGGATTATTCATCCTGCAGCACCCAGGTATCTTTAGAGCCGCCACCCTGCGAAGAGTTTACAATCAGGTTGCCCTTACGCAGCGCCACTCGTGTAAGCCCGCCTTTGCAGACATAATTAGTATGATGGCCACTCAGGGTAAAAGTCCGCAGATCGATGTGCCGGGGTTCGAACATACCGCTTTCTTCGATATAGGTAGCATGTACCGACAGGGCCATGGTAGGCTGGGCAATGTACTTGCGGCGATTGGCCCTGATCACCTCCTTGAAATCACTTAGTTCCTGCTGGCTGGCTTTGTTTCCGATAAAAATGCCATAACCTCCCGATTCATCCACCGGCTTTACCACCAGCTCGTTCAGGTGCTCCAGTACGTATTTCAGGTCATCCTCTTTTTCACAGCGGTAGGTGTGCACATTTTTTAAAATGGGTTCTTCATCCAGGTAGTAGCGGATAATTTCAGGCACATAGGTATACACTGCCTTGTCATCGGCTACGCCTGTACCCGGCGCATTAACCAGGTTAACGTTTCCTGCCCGATAGGCCGTTATCAGGCCTGGTACCCCCAGGGTAGAATCCGGCCGAAAGGCCAGGGGGTCTATGTATTCATCATCAACACGGCGGTAGATCACATCTACTTTTTTAGGACCATGGATGGTTTTCATGTACACAAAGTTATGGTCTACATAGAGGTCGCGCCCCTCCACCAGCTGCATACCCATCTGCAGTGCCAGCAGGGCATGTTCATAATAAGCAGAGTTAAAAACACCGGGCGTGAGCACTACGCAAACAGGATCATCTACACCCTGGGGTGCTACGCTTTTGATCACCTCCAGCAGCGATTCAGAGTAATCTACAACCGGCTGCACATTGCTGTTAAAGAACAGGGTGGGGAGGATTCTTTTGGTGGCCATGCGGTTAGAGAGTACATAGCTCACACCGGAGGGCGTACGCAGGTTATCTTCCAGTACATAATATTCTCCATCGGAGTGGCGTATAAGATCGGTACCCGATATATGCACATAAGTTTGTGCATAGGGTACAAAATCCATCATGAATTTGCTGTAGTGCTGCGAGGAGAAGATCAGCTCTTTCGGTACTACTTTGTCTTTAAGAATATTTTTCTCGTTATAAATATCTTTCAGGAACATGTTGAGCGCCAGTGTACGCTGTACCAGTCCTCTTTCTATGGTGTCCCATTCTTTTGCCGGAATTATGCGGGGCAGCAGATCGAAGGGGAAGATACGCTCCACCCCCTGTGAGGTATCGGAATAAACATTAAAAGTAATGCCCTGCTCAAAAGAAGATCTCCGGGCGTATTCATTCATATTCTGGAAATCTTCCAGCCGTATTTTGGAAAGATGGTTGGTGATCTTCAGGTAGTGCTCCCTTATATATTTGTCTTCATTAAATACTTCATCATAAAAGCCAGGTGCATTGGGGTAATCTTTGAGCAGATTTTCTAAAAAAGTTTCCGGAATCATAAAAAGGCAGGTTACGTGCTTCTTTAAATTTAAAATAAATAAGTTATCTTAAACTATATCTTATAAACCTTTTCGCAGCCCTTTGTCTTTTTTTTAGCTTATAAAACCTAAATTATTACGATAAATTAGCTTTTAAGCCTTTCGGAAAGGCTGTGTTTTAAATTATTGCCTATCGTTTGTATGTCAATGGCTGTGCCAGGAGGTGGTAAGTAGAGCAGTAAATCTGTTTCTGTAAAAAGTAAATGCTGTAACAGGCTAAGGGCGCAGGGAAACCAGGTATCATTGCTGACATTTCTTCTCAGGCAGGCAAAGCCATAAAGCCACAATACCTGATATGCTACCCATAGATGAAAAAGAACATAAGTTGCTGGCGAACTGGGCAGCTGATTGTGCCGAACATGTGCTCTGGATTTTTGAGCATCATCGTTCTGCAGACGACCGCCCGCGCAAGGCAATAGAAGCGGCACGGGCGTGGGTGTGTGGTGAATTGAAAGTGAGCGAGGCACGCATCTTTGCTTTTGCTGCTCATGCGGCAGCACGAGATGCCAATATACCTGAAGCCAGGGCGGCTGCCCGTTCGGCCGGGCATGCTGCTGCTACCCCTCACGTTTGGAACCATGCTAAACATGCAGGCTCCTATGCCATCAGGGCATCAAGGAACCCCACTTTGGAAAAAAAATGGCAGTTGGGTGCTCTGCCAGCACAACTAAAGGTAATGGTAGCGTCGGGCAGCAGGAAAGGGCTATAGCAGCTGTTGATCTTCTTAATTACCCTCCCAAAACAGGATCTGCTATAATCCTTCAGAGCGCAATAGTTCTTATGTGTTCTCCCCGTCTGCAGGACATTACCATTGGGTTATGCTGCCAAAGATTTTGTTTTCTTTTTGTAGAGCACTAACTCCATATTATTTATTTCCGGGTAAGTCCACCCGCTGTCCCGCAGCACGCCGTAGTTCTTCACCATATAATCTATGACCTGAAGCGTTATTTTAGGCGAGCACTGGTAAATAAAGATTTGCTCAACCCCCAGTTCATAAGGGTTTCCGAGGGTTCTGATAAGACCAACACCTATCCTCCAGTTTCCCGGGTTTTCATCCTTTAATAGACTGGTAAGCTCCTGTATGATACTATCAGGATCAGTATATATTTCCATAGATAAAGCTCATTTGTAAAGCATATATACGCAGACAATTGATGGAAGTGATAGGAGGTTGTAAAAATTTATTTCACCTGTTAACTGGCAGATCCAAACGCTGATAGGACACTATTACAAAGAACTACACACTTCGTGCAACCCAAAAGCGCGTAGTCGTATACTCAGTAATGAAACGTGTTTGTTTCAGCATGTGAAATTTAAAAATAATAGTATGAGACTAATAAAAAGTGTAGCAACAGCCTGCATTCTGCTCATGGGCGCTACTGCTTGCCAGCAGGAAAAAAACGATCAAACAAGTGAAGTAACTGAAAATGACCTGGTGGTAAACGAAAGCTTCACTGCCGAACCGGTAGCCAATGAAAGCATGAGGGACTTCGATAGTTGGGATCTGGATGCTGATCAGAGATGGACCCGGGATGAATTTATTGCCGGTACAGTAGAAAGAGGGATTTTCAGTGACTGGGATACTGAGCGGGATGATAGGTATTCCCAGGATGAAATTGCCCATGGCCTGTTTAATAACCTGGATAAAAACAGCGATGGATTTCTAAATAAGGAGGAGCTAGCATCTGCCAGCACAACTTTGGGTAATATTCTGCATGAGCAGGATATGAACAATGATGAAAGACTTGATAGAAGTGAGTTTTACTCCGGCGTTATTGACTCGGGTTTGTATAAAAAGTGGGATGTTAATCAGGATGGCACTCTCAGTAACGAGGAATTAAATAATACGCTCTTTGATGCCTGGGATGTTAACCGCGACAATTACCTGGACAAGGATGAAATCAATAATTCTGATTTTGATGTCTGGTCGCGAAAAAGGCCAAATACTGGTGCTGCTACAGAAGCTGACAAAGAGTAGTTGTTCGTTCAGAGACTTATACTAAATTAACTTGTAGAGTCGGTCTTCATCCATGGGTATAGCGCAAGCTGCATTAGTTTCGCTGATCCTGGAAGTAAGGCGCTAAAGCCTTTATGAGCATAGATTCTACCTGCTCAATGCTGTTAATGACCTGGTTACTTAGCGACTTTCTTATTTCATGATAATAGGCTACGAGCAGCCGACAACATTGTTAATTTAGTATTATAATATAGGTGTGCGTTGATTAGGATACTATATCATAATAATTGAATGAAGGTTAATAAAGTGCGAGACTTAAGAGGGAAGGAGCAACAGTAAAAATGTGTACTTATGTTTAAACTGTTGTACGGAAAAGAGGAAAGCCCCATAACTAGCTTTATATTAGCTGATTACGAGGCTTTAAGAGTACACAGAAGCGTCCAGAAATCGAACTTTTTGAATGATTTGATGGAGGTGGTTAGTCTTATGATTAGCTAAAATAACAGAATTACTGTTCTATGGAAGATGCGCTGTACAGGCAGAGTTTTCCTGATAACTAGCAATTTGAGTTAATCAATAATATTGGGTCCGGCAGCTGAAGCCGTGATCAATGTTGCTCAGTTCATTTCCCGGGCTAAACAGAAAAACTTGCTGGCTTTGTTCTTCTGTTAACAAAGCTTATATTAGCTACAACTTCATCCAGCAAATCCTGGCGTATTCTTTATATAAGCCCCTGATCAATGGCTAAAAAGGCAAAGTATGCATGCAAATTATACACCGCCGGTAGTTCCTGTTACATTGTAATACTGGTATAATCTATATTCCCATGGCAAAGTTAACTTTAAGCAACCTTAAGCTTATCTACGATGCTCTGGTCCTGTTTGCTGGCTGCGCAAGGTGCAGATATGATGTTAAAAAATTTTCTTAGAAAATTCAACGAATCAGCAAAATGAAAGGTAGGCTTGCTTTTAAATTATACCTGTTCCTGTTCCTGACAACTGTATCATTTAGGTCGTATTCCCAGGCAGGTTTATTTGTTTTGAATGAAGAAATACGAGTAACCCGACTAGCCGGTACACATAAACTTAATGAAACATCGTATGTGGTTTGCTTTAGCAGTGATAGCTACACAAGTAAGGAGGGCATCGTATTGGTGAACATTGATGAGCAGGGGAAAATATTATGGGGTAAAAAATATACAGGGATCAGCAGGGCTATCCCCTATGACTTCGTCATCACCAAAGACCAGGAGATTATCGTTACGGGAGAAGCACGTGGCTACCCGTACGGAGATTTTGCACGTGCCTTTATCCTGAAAACAAATAAAGATGGTGATATCCTATGGTCTTACGTTTATGGCGATTCATATATCAGCACCTCCTGGGGAAATGCCATCAGCCTATCATCCACGGATGGGTACCTACTTTCCGGGATGTCGGAAGCCAGTTCCTTTACCACCTTACTGGATAGCAAAGGAGATGTTGCCTGGACAAAATCGCATGCGATGAAGCAGGCCACTGCCAGCCTGCCGCTGAGCGACAACGGCCTGGTCACCAGTGGATCTGATTTTAACAAGATTTTTCTCTCTAAACTTTCCATGACTGGTGATACACTGGTAAACAAGCAGATCTTTTCCTCTGCCCTTTTTCTTGATGTGCCGGCAGTAAAGCGGATCAGGGAACTCAAGAACGGGAATTTAGCACTCCTAGTAAATGCCAATTACTCCGTGCATGTTGTTTTAGTTTGCGATAGTAAATTAAATGTTCTGCACGCCAAAGTAATTGATAATCCCGATGTTGAAGACATGAAAGTAGATGCCGAAGAACGACTGAATTTATTCATTGAAAGTGGCTCTGAGATCAGGCTGATGCGACTCACGAAAGAACTTGAATTAATAAGTGAAACCTTAAGTTATAGATCCCCTTACAGTCTGCTAACGGTAAACTACTATCAAACCAGCAAAGCTTTTGAAATCACAGATTCCAATAAGCTTGTTTATGCTATTGGCAGCTACAATGAATTAGACTTTGTGCAAACAGACATCGGTGGAGTAGCCTGTAATGCTCGCAATCTCGGCAGCATCACCCCTACCAGGGTGATGGATGTTCCCCTGGAAGCCAGCCAATACAAAGTATTTTCTTCCCTGGACTTTCTAAAGAAGGAAGTAAGCTGGGAAGTTACTACCCTAATCCTGTCAGGTAAAGTATTATGCCAGAAGGATGAAACTCTGTCAGTACCCCTGTTCAAAGACAGGAACATCAATGTTTATCCAAATCCCACCAAAGACTACCTCTTTTTCGAAGTTACAAAACCCGTCAGTGCTGTATTCATCTACAACATGAGTGGTCAGCAGGTCTATTATACAGATAAGCTGCATCAACAATCAATTGATATTAGAAAGTTTCCTGCGGGCCTTTACTATGTAAAGGCTGTTGAAGAGAATGGTGCTTATATTTCTAAAATCATAAAAAAATAATGCTGACAGTACCTCTTAATGGGAGGGGCGGAGGTCTCAGGCACTTCCTCTTTTTCCTATACTAAGACAACTGCGTTCTACCTCATTTACAGCTTGATCCAGATTTTCTGCTTGATCCCAAAGTATTTATAAACGCCTGTAAACTAGAAAAAGTGCAAGATGCTTACAATTAGCTTCTTACACTTTCTTTTAGTACCTGAAGCCGGAATCGAACCGGCACTCCCGAAGGAACACGATTTTGAGTCGTGCGCGTCTACCAGTTCCGCCATTCAGGCATGCGTCTGGTTGTTTACAAAACTATCGATAAAAGAACGGCCCTGCAAACAGTGCAAGGCTAATTTTCAGCTTTTTCTTCCTGATATACTTCCTTGCCCTCTACCTCCATCAGCTTCTTGCAGGAGAAAGCAATGGGTTTGGCGGCAAAGTATTTTTTCATCTGCGACCACACTTCCATAAACAGGGCAGAGTGCCTGTAATTATCCAGGGCCTTCAGATCACGCCAGTAGCTATAGGTCGTTAATATATGTTCCTGTCCATGATCCTGTAATAATTCCAGTCTCATGCATCCATCAAATTCTCGAATCTGATCTTTGGTATCGTTGAAAAGCTTCAGGAAATCCTCAATGTGCTCTTCTTTGAAATACATGCGTACTACGCGGATTACCATAAGCAGTAATAACTTTAAACAGAGTTTGGCGCAAAATTACACTCTTTAGGAGCACTATCCAACACGCATCTGTCAAGAAATGGAATAATTTGGAAATAATCAAAAGCTGCGGCGCAGTCCTCTGTTGCTGGCACTGTCTTTCAGCAGGGAGTCTCCTTCATCTACAGCGGCAATGTGTAACAGGATGGGACTGTCGTACTCCATGCCCAGCAACTCTGCCGCATGGCCGCTGTGCACGCCAATTTCCAGAAAACCCTGGCTGTTGAATACAGCAAACAAATCTCCGGCATCTACCAGGTTGTAGGTCTTGTGGATCTTATTGATCTGCTCCCGTCCCAGCTTAATACGAAATTTTTCGTTTACCAGCTGTTCAAATTCGTGCTGCAAAATATTGGTTATCAGATTACCGTAATGATCGATGTGAATCACGTGCCCGGCAATAAGCTGCTTGCTAAGCCGGGGTTTACGCGGAATCATCCGGTTAAAATAATCGGTTTTTTCTCCCAGGCTGGCCAGTGCCGCACCCTGAGCCAGCTTGGCTGCGGCAGGTGCCAGAATGTCTTTTGCAGGAAAGGTGGTGGTGCGCGCTAATTGCTTGTCTTCTTCGGTATGCCCCAGTATTACAACCTCTTCCGGTTCCAGCTCGCTGATCAGGCCCAGCAGGCCATTATCGGTGCCAACAAAGTAATGGTCTTCCAGTTTTATGGCAATGTAAGGCTCGCCCAGGTTGCCTGTTGCATGCACGGCTACCAAATGAACAGTGCCCTTTGGGAAATCCCTGAATACATTGCCAAGCACGAAAGAACCATGCGCAATGTTGAAATGTTGTATATGGTGACTGATGTCTACGATAGGCAAATCTACCTTGCCGGCCATTATGCGCGCCTTCACTGCTGCCACATAATGATCTGTGGTGCCGAAGTCGGACATAAATGTAATTATAGCCATAGCCGAAGATGGATTAATTTCGTAGATTTGATAGAAAACAAACTTACAGATTTTTGTAGAGGTTTAGAACTTGAGCAACCAATTTATTTAGACAGCCTTTGGTAGAAAAAGTTATTACGCTAGAGAACATTTCGCTGCCGGATTTTCTGGGGGTGGAAAACAAAAATATTCAGGAAGTAGCCGCTGCTTTCCCCAAGAGCAAAATCGTTTCCAGAGGGAACGAGATACGCATTCGGGGCTCTGCGCCTGAAATTTTAAAGATTAATGATATCCTGAACGCCCTGTTGCAGCATTACCACCGCTACGGTAAAGTAACCACGGATAATGTGCAGACCTACCTGCAGCAGGAAGAGCAAACTGTGCTGGATAATGCAAATGACCAGACCCTGCTTTACGGCACCGGTGGCTTTGGCATTAAACCTAAAACACCCAATCAGCAAAAATTGGTAGATACTGTTACGAATAACGATCTGGTGTTCGTAATCGGCCCCGCGGGTACTGGTAAAACCTATGTTTCTGTTGCACTTGCCGTGAAAGCGCTCAAGAATAAGCAGGTAAAAAAAATCATTATAACGCGCCCGGCGGTAGAAGCCGGCGAGAGCCTGGGCTTTTTGCCAGGTGACCTGAAGGAGAAAATAGATCCTTACCTGAGACCTATCTATGATGCCCTGCATGAGATGATCCCGGGCGAAAAACTGAAGTTCTATCAGGAGAACGGGATTATAGAGATTGCACCCCTGGCTTATATGCGTGGACGTACACTTCAGAATGCTTATATCCTGCTGGATGAGGCCCAGAATACCACGCCTATGCAGCTAAAGATGTTCCTGACCAGGATGGGCCCCAATTCCAAGGTAATCGTAACCGGCGATGTTTCGCAGATTGACCTGCCCAGCAGGCAGAAAAGCGGACTTATTGAAGCGCTTAACATACTGGCAGGTGTGGAAGGCATCGGCTTTGTGCAGCTGGAGGGCTCCGATGTGGTGCGCCACAGGCTGGTACGCAAGATCATCGATGCTTACGATAAATCTGATGTGGGCGAACAGGGTAGAGGTAACAGCTATGGTGCAAGTAAAACTGGTAGCTGATCAGCAGCAGCTGGAGTCGGCTTATGAAATACGCTGTAAGGTATTTGTGGTGGAGCAGCAGGTGCCTGCAGCAGAAGAGTACGATGAGTTTGAAACCAGCTCCCGCCACTTTCTGGCCTATGGTGCCGATGGTTTGCCCTGCGGCACTGCCCGATGGCGTTACACACCGAAAGGAATAAAGCTGGAGCGCTTTGCCGTGCTGGAAGAATACAGAGGCAAAGGCGTAGGGGCTGCGCTGGTGCAAAAGGTTCTGGAAGATATTGCACCCCAACCGGATGCCAGGGGCAAAACATTATACCTGCATGCCCAGCTTACGGCGATGCCGCTTTATGCAAAGTTTGGATTTAAGCCAGAAGGTCCCGAATTCCTGGAATGCGACATCCGGCACTATCTCATGAAAAAATAAAAGTATATAAAAAAAGAAGAGCGATGCTTAACATCGCTCTTCTTTTGGTTTAGAGAGAAATCTCTCCAGTTATTTTGTGCAGATTACTGATCGTTGCGTTCGTCACGCACGTTTACATCTACATCTACATCTTTATTTCTAAGATTATCCCATTCTCTTTCCCAGTCGCGCAGCGTAGTGTTTACATCGTTACGCACTCGCTCCCAGTTTTGCTCGGTAGAGTTTTCTACTTCGTCAAGACGCTGGCTCAGTCGCTGGCGTTCACGTTCTAGCGTGCGCTTGCTTTCTTCCCATTCCTGACGGGTTGTTGCTTCCGCATTACTACCCTCACGTTCCATGTCAGATTCTATCTGCTCTAAAGAACGGTCGGCACGGTCAATGTCCTGACGCAGGCGGTTTCTTACAAGCTCACGATCTTCGTAAGCGTATTCCTGATCTACATTATAATCACCATTCTCATATTCAACAGTAGGCTGATTAATCCTGTTTTCTTCAGCTTCTACTACACGCTCTGCACCTTCATAGGTGGAGCCGTTTTGTCTGTTAGTGTCGCCATCACAGGCGGCAAAAGTTGTGGCAAACAGGCCAGCTATAAACAGAGTACCAGCAGATTTAAAAATATTATTGCGTTTCATAATTATGCCAAAATTGGTTCTCCCGTATTTTAACGGTTATCACTTTTAAAGGTTTCAGGCCACATGCTATCCAGCTTCTCACCCCCTTTTATGCCAAAATCCAGTGTGCGGATTGGGAATGGAATCATGATATCATTCTCATCGAAGGCTTTCTTTATGGCCATAATGGCATTGCTTTGTGCCTCCAGAAAATCAGGTTGTTTTGTGTAATCAACCCAGAACCTCACCTCAAAATTGATGGAGCTATCGCCGAATTCTTTATAGAAAAACTGGATGGGATCATCCAGCTTTACTTTTGGTACCCCTCTGACTGCGTTTAGCACTACCTGCTTTACTTTTTCCAGATCATCGCCATACGAGATCCCCACAGGCAAATCTACTCTTCTTTTGCCATAGGTGTTGTAGTTGGTAATGACATTCTGAAACACATCCTTATTGGGAATGATGTGGTACTGGCCCTGAAAGGAGCGGATGACGGTAGACCTCAGGTTCATGTTGGTGACGATGCCCATTTTATCCTTTGCCTCAATGATATCGCCTTCCCGGAAGGGCATCCTGATGGCCATGATAATACCAGACATAAAGTTGGCGGCAATATCCTGGAAGGCAAAACCAAGTGCCAGGCCTATGATACCGGCACCGGCCAGCAAGGAGGTAACGGCAGTAGTTAACTGTAAAAGCCCAAGTGCAATAAAGGCCCCCAGCAGGATAATGCCCACAAATACAATATTTCCAATCAGGTGCTGCAGGGTGGAATGATGCGTTGCCCGATGCGTAAGCCTGGCCACTATTTGCCTTACTAACTTTGCAACAAAGTACGCAATAACAACTACTAGCACTGCCAGGGCAAAATTTGGCAGCATATGTATGATGGCGCGCGCCCATTTTTCAAGTTTTTCCAGAATAAGTTCTGATGCGCTGGCTATATCCATGTTTTTAATCAGTTACAGAGATAAAACCTACTGCTGCTAAAAAGGTTGAGAGAATACCCGGTCTTTCTTAAACAAAAAGCTAAACATGCAGCACTGGCTGGCTTTTCCATGGGTTCGATATGTATGCTGGTTAACCTTAGGGGTAGTGGCTGCATTCTACATGCCAGGCTGGAGCATGCCTGCTCTTTGGTTCAGCTTTACAGCGGCGGTAATCTTTATGCTCAGTGCCTTTTTCCTGAAGCAGAACAACAGTTTTGAACAACTGTTCTGGGGCTTCGGGGCTTTCTGCATGCTGCTGGGATTTGGCTACTGGCGCACAAGTCTGGCTGTGCAGGTGGCAGTGCCAGCCAATCCGGATGCAGTACACTGGTTGGCAGAGGTGGAGGATGAGCCGGTTCCAACCCAAAAAAGCTACCGGTTTCGGGCCAGGATCCGCGAAGCATCCGGTGCCACGGATGGAGTAATAGCGCTGGTATACATTCCGCGCAATCAACTCACCCAGGCCCCCGGTCCGGGACAGCTCCTGCTGCTTAAGGGAACTGTACAGGAGGTGCCTCCGCCCCTGAATCCGGGGGAGTTCAACTACCAGGCATACCTGGCATCACTGGGCGTGCACCATCAGTTATTTTCCACTGCAGTGCAGCAGGCTTCCAGGCAGACCGGCCCTTTTGAATGGGTTAAACAGACAGCATTAGGCAGCAGAAGATACCTGTTGCAGGTAGTGCAGCGGCTGGTAGCAGACCGGGAAGCAGCAGGCGTGGTAAGTGCCATGGTACTGGGGCACCGGGCAGCCTTAGACCGCTCTCTGCGGCAGGCGTATGCAGATGCGGGCGTGATGCATGTACTGGCAGTCTCCGGTCTGCATGTGGGAATTGTCTATGGTTTTCTCCTGCTTTTATTCAGTCGCTTTCAGAAGAAGAAATGGCAGCGCTGGGGCTGGCTGGTTCTTTGCCTGTTGGTGTTGTGGCTGTATGCCTGGCTTACCGGCCTGGCACCATCGGCCATGCGTGCGGCTTTAATGTTTTCTATCATTGCCCTGGGCAAAGCCAGCAAACTAAAGGGAAACATCTATAATTCAATAGGCCTTTCTGCCTTTCTGCTGTTAGCCTTCAATCCATTGCTCATCAAGCAGGTGGGCTTTCAGCTAAGCTATGCGGCTGTTATTGGCATTGTGTACCTGCAGCCACGCATCAGCCGGTGGTACCAGCCAAAAGAGGGCCTGTATAATAAAGTCTGGCAACTTTTTACCGTTACCCTTGCTGCCCAGCTGGCAACCTTTCCGCTGGGCCTCTATTATTTCCACCAGTTTCCTACCTACTTTTTTATCAGTAATTTACTTGCAGTTCCGCTCGCGTTCCTAATCCTGGCTATCACCTTGCTGCTGCTGCTTTTGCATTGGGTGCCCTGGATAGGGGTGTTGCTTGGCGTGCTGGTAAAATGGCTGACGCTGGGCCTTAACCAGTGGGTGCAGCTTACAGAACAATTGCCTTCCAGCAGGTTAGTGGCCCTGGTACAAAGCCATGATGTTGTGTTGATGTATGCCAGCATCATATGCCTGCTGGTTTTGGCACGTCGCCGCAGCTTTTTCTGGGTTGGGGTAAATTTCTCATTACTCATATTGCTTGGCGTAAGCGGCTTTTACCGGACCCATCAGCTTCGCAACCAGCGCCAGATCCTGTTTTACCAAATTCCGGGACATACCCTCCTGCAGTTTGTGCATGGGCAAAAGGAGTATATACTGCCAATTGGTGAGCTGCCCAATGAGCAGCAGCTGGAGTTTCATGTAGAACCCTCCCGTATCATGGCTGGGGTTAAGCCTGTGCCGGTACATGAGCAGTTGCCACAGGATTTCCCCCTGGCTGTAAGCAATTTGAGCGGCGTGCAGCTGGTGGTATGGCATGGCTTTACCATTGCAGTGGTGGAGGGAAAAGAACATCTGATGCTGCCATCGCAGCCGGTTCAGGTAGATGTGCTGCTGTTGCGCCAAAATCCGAAAGCAGAGCTGGAAATGCTACAGCAGACTTTCAGGTTTAAATACCTGGTATTAGATGCTTCAAATAACCGATGGTACCGCCAGCAGTTAAGTGTTAAAGCAAATTCTTTAGATTTACCTTTTTACAACACCTCCGATACGGGAGCCCTTATTGTTCAGTTATGACCTCCATACATTACAACACGCAAGAGCGCGTAGCCTACATCACGCTAAACCTTCCTGAGAAACGCAATGCCCTAAATGCCCAAACAGTTGCTGAACTGAAGCAGGCTTTTGGGCAGGCAGCAGCAGATGCAGGGGTAAAAGTAGTAGTGCTGGGCGGAGAGGGAAAAGCCTTTTGTGCCGGCGCAGATTTAGCCTACCTTCAGCAGCTTCAAAACAATACTTTCGAAGAAAACCTGGCCGACAGCCAGCACCTGATGCAGCTGTTTCAGCAGATCTATACCTTAAACAAACCTGTGATTGCTGCCATTAATGGGCATGCACTGGCCGGAGGCTGTGGTCTGGCAACTGTCTGTGATTTTTCTTTTTCCGTGCCTGAAGCAAAGTTTGGCTATACCGAGGTGAAAATTGGTTTTATACCTGCCATTGTTAAGGTTTTTTTACTGCGTAAAATAGGAGAGGGCAGGGCAAAAGAATTGCTGCTGGGTGGTCAGCTTATTACAGCCGAAAAAGCAGCACAGTGGGGGCTTATTAATGAGGTGGTACCTGCGGAGCAGTTAAACCATCATGTAAGTGCATATGCGCAAATGCTTTGCACGCAAAACAGCGGCCAGTCTATGGCGCTCACCAAAGAAATGATCGCCAGGGTGCAGGAGCTGCCTCTGGAAGAAGCCCTGCAGTATGCTGCAGCCAAAAATGCCGAAGCGCGCGCAACAGCAGATTGTCGCAGGGGAATTTCCTCTTTTCTGAACAAGGAAAACCTGCAGTGGTAGGGTGCTGCAGCTTACCTACACCGGACAATACTACCCTGCACTACCCGGGAACCACCGCTTTCCTATAGCCAAATATGCACTGGTACGGGAGCAGCTCCTGTACGAAGGGCTGGTGCAGCCGGAGCAGTTACTGGACCCCGGCCTATGTCCGGAAGCGCATATTGTGCGCGTACATACCCCCGAATACTGGCAGGCTGCCAAAGCACTGGCCCTGCCGCCAAAAGCAGTGCGTGAGCTGGGCCTGCCGCTGGTGCCGGAAACCGTGCTGCGAGCACAAAACAGTGTGCATTGTACCCTGATCAGTGCCGGGCATGCCCTGAAAGATGGTATTGGCATTCACCTGGGAGGCGGAACCCATCATGCCTTTGCCGACAGGCCAGAGGGATTCTGCCTCCTGAACGATCTTGCTGTAGCAGCCGCCTGGCTGCTGCACCAGGCTCCCCGCAGGCGGGTGCTTATCCTGGATCTTGATGTACACCAGGGAAACGGCACTGCTAGCATTTTTCAGCAGGAGCCCCGGGTGTTTACCTTCAGCATGCACTGCCAGCATAACTACCCGCTAAGGAAGGAAGTATCTGACCGGGATGTAGCCCTGGCTTCTGGTACCGGTGATAAGGCATACCTGCAACTGCTGGAGGAGGAGCTGCAGCACGTAGTATCACAGTTCAGGCCCGATATCATGCTTTATCAGGCAGGTGTGGATGTGCTGGCCGGTGATAAACTGGGCAGACTTTCGCTTAGTAAAGCAGCCTGCCAGCAGCGCGACAGACTGGTGCTCCGTTATTGCCGCAATAACAGTCTGCCGCTTGTAGTTACGCTGGGCGGAGGTTATCACAGCTCGCTGCCAGAGCTAATCGATGCACATTGTAATACGGTACGGGAAGCGTTTTCTGTATTCGGTTATTAAGATTTTTTGTGGCCTCCCTCACTTCTGTACCACCTGGAATTGCCCTTAGTCTGCAATACAGAACTGTATCCCTTTCAGCTACAGTTTCGAACCAATAACCCACCTACGCATTCCGCCTTCTCCAGGTGGAATTATGGTAGGGACAGCTTCCTTTATGCAGAACCTACTGCGCTAAGCTGATGCTTGGGTTCACAGCAATAGAATAGCGTTTGGGTAATAAAGTTAAAGTCAGACTGACTTACACCGGCACCGGAAAAGTGCGGATTTTATGCCTGTCCGAAAGACATTTATTTTTATGTTATATTTGATTATTCATTGTTAATTTTAATACATGGGAAAAGACTGTTCCCCGGTATTACTTTTTGAAATTTATGCAGCCAGATAAAGTATTTAAACTTTTTGAAGATCAGGCGCCTGGCTTTGAGGGAGCAGTAGACCTGACTAATTGCGACCGTGAACCTATACATATACCGGGAGGCATACAGCCACACGGTATACTCCTGGTGCTGGATGAAAGCCTGAATATTTGTCAGTTAAGTGAAAATGCAGAAGATTTTTTTGGTCTTAGGAACGCATATTTGCTCGGAAAAAAGCTGCAGGAGGTAATTGGAGAAACACTGGCTGATGAAATAAGCCGCAGGCTTGCTTCACTCACCTATCAGCAAAACTTTAAACTTAGGCTGAAAGAGTTTGAGGAACCCTGCGAAGCAGTGATGCACCGTAATGAAGGGTGTATCGTACTGGAGATTCTGACTTGCCAGCCAGTACAAAAAAATACTACGGTTGCCCAGTATAGCCAGGTATTGCAGAAGCTTCAGGCAAGTGCAGGAGTAAGCCAGCTTTGCCAGCATGCTGCTGAAGCAATTAAGGAAATCACAGGTTTCCATAGGGTGATGGTATACCAGTTTCATGATGACGACCATGGAGAAGTGGTAGGAGAGGCCCTGGACAGCCAGCTGGATCCGTATATGGGGCTGCATTACCCTGCCTCTGATATTCCAAAACAGGCAAGATTGCTCTACCTCCATAACCCTGTTAGGCTCATACCTGCCATACACTATGAACCTGTTGCCCTTGTGCCCCGGGAAAATCCTGTTAACGACAGGCCACTTAACCTGGCCCTAAGTGTGTTAAGAAGCGTTTCACCCATTCATCTGCAGTACCTGGAGAACATGGGGGTGCAGGCTTCAATGTCTGTGTCTATTATCCTGAATGGCAGGTTGTGGGGCTTGTTTGCCTGTCATCATCAGGAGCCTTACCAGATTCCCTACGCCCTGCAGGAGGCGTGTTATCTGCTTGGCCGCAGCTTTTCTTCCATACTGAATGATAAGTTGCGGATTGAAGATGAAAGCTATCGTAGCTACATCCGGGATGTGCAGGCTAAGCTGCTGGAGCGCATGTCGCAGGCAGAGAATTATACTGTTAGCCTGCGGGATCAAAATCCTACCATCAAAGACCTGGTTTCCTGCAGTGGCTGTGCCATTTGCTTTGGCGATGATTTTTATACGCTGGGAGATACGCCTACTCAAGAGCAGATTATGCAGCTAACGGCATGGCTTCAGAAAGAGGTGCAGGAGGATGTGTTCAGCTCCAGAACTCTTTCTGGCTTATACCCTGCAGCGGCAGCTTTTAAAGACAAAGCCAGTGGTTTGCTGGCCGTTAGTATTTCCCGAACACAAAGAGAATATATTCTTTGGTTCAGGCCGGAGGTAATAGAAACAGTACGCTGGGCCGGGCGTCCGGATAAAGCAGTAGAGGTGGGGGCAGACAGTATTCCGCACTTAAGTCCGCGGAAGTCTTTTGCCATATGGTCTGAGGAGGTGAGTGGTGCTTCGCTGCCCTGGAAAACGGTAGAAGAGCAGGCTGCAAAAGAAATAAGGGGCATGCTGGTAGATGTGGTCCTGCGAACTTCCGGAGAACTTAAGCTAAGGGCTGGTATTCTGGCCCGTTTAAACAAGGAACTGGAGCGGAGCAATAGTGAACTCGACTCTTTTGCCTATATTGCCTCTCATGATTTAAAGGAACCCCTGCGCGGTATTCATAACTACAGCCAGTTTTTACTGGAAGATTATTATGATCAGCTTGATTCGGCAGGTAAGGATAAGTTAACTACCCTCATGCGCCTGACTTTGCGTATGGAGCAGTTAATAGATTCCCTCATGCACTATTCTCGTTTAGGGCGTGCCGATATTCAGAAATCCCCAGTAGACCTGAACAAAGTTTTAGAAGGAGTGAAAGATTCCCTGCTGGTGCGCTTGGAAGACAAAAAGGTTGGCATTACAATTGCAGAGTCTTTGCCGGTAGTGGAGTGCGATGCTCTGCTGGTACATGAGATCTTTCAGAACCTGCTGTCGAATGCCATTAAGTACAATGATAACGAAGAGGTAAAGATAGTAGTAGGCTGGTTTACAGATGAACGCCCTAAGCATAAGGAGAGCCGCCTGGTCTTTTTTATAAAGGACAATGGTATTGGAATAGATGAGCAGCATTTTGGTGCAGTTTTTAATATCTTCAGAAGGCTGCATGCCCGCCAGCATTTTGGAGGCGGCACAGGCGTAGGGCTGACAATTGTAAAAAAACTGGTGGAAAGACATGGGGGCGAAATCTGGCTGGAATCCGGAAGGGGTGAAGGCACAACCTTCTTTTTCTCTTTGCAGGAATAAGATCTTTGGAAACTGAAGCATGAATGAAACCATATATAATGGTAATAGAAGACAGCGAAGAAGACTTCTCTATTCTGCAGCGTGCATTTAATAAATGCAGTGTTCGGGAAAGGGTAATGCACTTTGCTGATGGTAGGGCCGCCGCCGAATATCTTACTTCAGTAGAAGATAAGCCGGTAGATCTTTACCCGCTACTGATCCTGCTGGACCTGAACCTGCCTTTTATGGACGGCTTAACGTTTCTGGATTGGATAAAGAAAAGGCCGGTGCTTAAAAGAATACCGGTGGTGGTGCTCACAACTTCCTGTAATCTTCAGGATATTCATGAGAGCTACCGCAGGGGTGCCAACAGTTATTTGTGCAAACCCCAGCAGTTTGATGAGTTTTTAAATGTTGTACAAGAAATAAAAAAATACTGGCTTGAGGTTGCTGTGACTCCCTTCAAGGTAGAACATATAGCATAAACGGAACCTATGCACTTTCTAATTATAGACGATAACCGGGAAGACAGGGAAGCCCTGAAGCGCTTTATTCTGAAGGGAGCTTCTGGTAATGGCAGTGATGTGACATTTGAAGAAACATCTACCATAGCAGAAGCATTCAGTGCACTGCACCAGAACAGGCCTGATTGTGTTTTGCTGGATTATATGCTGCCGGATATGGATGGCCTGCAGGCACTTGGCCTTTTACAGCAGGAGTTCAACCACCAGCTGTGTATTATTTTTATGACCGGTTCCGGAAATGAGGTAATCGCTGCCCGGGCTTTTAAAGCCGGTGCCTATGATTATGTGCAAAAGTCAGGCATAGGGCCGGATTTTTACACCACCGTAAAAAATGCTGTTTTAAGGGCTAAGGAAAAGGAGCAGGAAGAAAAGCGCAAGCAGGAGCTGGTAGAGAAAAACCGCCAGTTGCGTGAAGCCAAAATGTTACTGGAAGAAAGGCAGCGTGAGCTTATCCGTATGCAGCTGCAGGCTTCCATTACCATGATAGACATTGAGCAGGAAAATAAACGCAAGGCCGAAGAAATTGAAGCGGCCAAACGCCTGCAGCTTTCCATGCTTCCCGTGAAGCCCCCAACGCTTTCAAACATGCAAATGCAGATGTACCTGCAAACCTATGCAGAAGTAGGAGGCGATTACTACGATTACCTGGAAACAGAAAACGGTGATTTTTACATCATTATTGGCGATGCTACAGGGCATGGAGTAATGGCCGGTACCGTGGTGGCAGTGGCTAAAAGTTACTTCCATACCTTTGGCCACCAGATGGAGCCCGCAGATTTGTTAAGGCAGATGTCGGATGGTATCCGAAACCTGAAGGTGCGCAATCTGTACATGGGCCTCACGCTGCTGCGTATCCGCGGTAACGAAGTTACCATTTCCTCTTCCGGTATGCCTCCCCTGCTGCATTATTCTGCAGCAGAAGAAAAGGTTGATATCCATGTGTTCAAAGGGCCGTTCATGGGCTCCAGTATTGCCTTTGAGATCCAGACAGAGATTCTGCACGTGAAAAAGGGAGATGGCATACTGCTACTCTCCGATGGCTTGATAGAACTCTTTAACAAGGACCATAAGCCAATGGGGATTGAGCCAGTGCAACAGCGTTTTCTGCAAAGTGCGCCATACTCTGCCGAAGCAATTATACAGAATATGGTTGCTCTTAAGCTGGAGTGGACTGCAGGCGAAATCAACGATGATATTACCCTGATTTCTGTAAAATTCCTGACCTGAACAGGCCGGACCTGAGCAGGCAGGATTAGAACAGGGCTGCCTGCAGATCAGCCATCATCTCTCGGAAGCGCTGGCGAGCCTTGTTCAGGAATTCATCACTGAGCAATACTTCCAGCTCCTGCTCACTGCTTATTTCAGTTTCAGGTACTTTAAAGGTTTGCTCCAGCAGGCCCTGCTCCAGCTTTACCAAGTATTTGTTGTTCCAGCTAAAGATGGTAACCTTCAGATCGGGGAGGGGTATTTCCTTAATGATGCGCATGTAATTCCTAATTTTTTGCTGATCTGCAATTTAGCGATAGTTTCTGATCATCGCCCGCTGTAGAAACGATCAGCGGTTTAAGCCTCTTTATCTTTTTGCATTAATATCCAGGGCAGGCCCAGAATATTTGATTTCCGTTTATTGAGCAGAATCGTGATGATGATATCCTCAAGGGCATCCAGCAGGCTGACAGCGATGGTGAAGTAAAAGAGGGGCTGATAAACCCCGAAAAAAAATACCCACACCAGGAATACCACCTGTACAACAGCAGATAGTTTAGCCAGCAGTGTGTGGTAGGTGCTGGGCTTGCCCCATTTCATTATGGCCCATATCAGCTGAACAAGGTACAATCCTAAAACTGATAACAGCATCAGCAGGTGCTCCTGGAAATGGCTTTTTTCAAACACATAATATCCTATCACACCGGTAAGCAGATACAGCACATCACCCAGTGTATCGAGCCGGGCTCTTCGCTCACTCTCCATATCCAAAAGCCTGGCGAGCACCCCATCTATCACATCAGTAGAGAAAAAAAGCATGTACAGCCAGGCAGTAAGGTGTCTTTCTCCCAGGTAAATGAGCAATAGAATGACAGGAAACGATACAACACGCCAGAGTGCAAATAATTCGGCTGCATTTAGCCTTTTCAGGTTCATAAAAAATCTGTTATCAGGAAAAGGAATTCCAAACAGAGGTAAATTGTTCGCCCTGTGGATGAAAGAGTAGAGCCGACGGTATTTGTTTTTGCTACTATTTACCTGGCATGCGGCGGATTCACTACTGGCCCGTTGTGCAGCTGTAGCATCTTTTGGATATTATTGTTAAAGGCTTCCGCCTGTATTCTTGTATTACTATTAATTTTGTGATCAGTGCGTAAGCTGATATGCGCAAACACATCTAAGCACCCTGCCTGCATCTCCCGCTCTTTTAATTAACTTTTTCCAGACTTCTGCTATTTTTTCTCTGCAATGGTGGTGTAAGGGTAGGAAAAGGTTTTCTTCCCGCCAGAGTAGGTCCAGACAACTACTGAATCGGCTTCGGAACTAACGGACAGCACACGGCTGGACTGCGATAAATATGAACTGCCATGCTGAAACTCGTGGCTTATTTTTCTGCCATTTTTTAAGTAAACAAGGGCCCGCTGATCGGCAGGCGCTGCTCTATAGGTAGCTACTGGCGCATGTTGTGCAGGGGCGAACACCTTTAGCTTATCTGAAAACTGGCTTACCAGTACGATTGACTGGCCCTGCTGATCTACCAGTTCTGCAATTGCCCTGGCATTTCCATCTACAAAAAAGCCGCTCTTACCAGCCGGAACAGGCTTGAAATTGCCTTTTCCGTCACCTTCCAGGTAGTTGCCGATAGAGGCATCGTACCTGCCGGTATGTACTTCTGTTGCATTGGAATTTCCTACAAGGAGCAGGTCCAGGTGCCCGTCGTTGTTAAAGTCCTTGCTTAATATACCGGATACGGGTGCCAGCTGCGTTTCCACTGGCAGTGGCATTAGCGAAAAGGTGCCATTGCCCCTGTTTCTGATGATGGAAGACCTGAATTCAACGCTTTTAAGGCTATAGGCATCATCGAGTTCCCCCTGTACAAAGAAATCCTTAAAGGCAGTTTTTCCATAATCTGCATACCTGGTAAACCTGCCCCGCATATAAGCCAGCTGGCCGGTTAAGGCATCTCTGGGGTGCGCCGGATAGTTTTCGCCCATAATGTAGTAGAACATGATAGGGTCTATGCTGCCATTTTTATCGTAATCTTTTGCATAAACCGAAACAGGTTCTGAAACCGACGCCTGGTACCTGGAATTTAGTCCCAGGTTGCCGGCAACATAGTCGATATGGCCATCTCCGTCAAAATCGCCGGAGGCAATGCTGTTCCACCAGCCGCTGGTATTGGCCAGGCCTGCAGATTCTGTAATATTTTTAAAAGAACGTTTGCCGGCAGCTGCTTTTTCCTGCTGTAAAATGGTTACAGGCATCCACTCTCCGGTAATGATCAGGTCCGGCAGCTGATCCTGATTTACATCAGTCCACAGGGCGGCTGTTACCAGGCCTAATTGCTCCAGTTCGGGGCAAACCTCTCTGGTAGCATCTGCAAAAGTGCCCCCCTCATTACGCAGTACAAAGCTTTTTGCAGGATAAGGGTATTGCTGTGGTACAATGCGTCCGCCCACAAAAAGATCCAGGTCGCCATCGCCATCGTAATCTGCTGCCGTTACCACAGAGCCACTGGTGTACATCTGCGGGAGCGCATTTGGGTTGAGGGTAAAGTTGCCACTGCCATCGTTAAAATAGAGCCTGTCCTGGTAAGGGGCTGTGCCGGCCAGGTGCCTGCTGCCCCCGCTCACAATGTACAGGTCAAGGTCGCCATCACTGTCGGCATCAAAAAAAAGTGAGCCCATATCATCATGCTGGCCGGCATCTGCAAGTTTTTTCTGGCTAAAAGATCCGCCCTGCTGCTGAAGGAAAAGCGTACCGGGATGCATCACGCTGCCACCTACGTAAAAATCTTCCAGCCCATCGCCATTTATATCGCCCACGGCAATACCAGGGCCACCTTCGGAATGTTTATGAGGTAAAAGCAGCTGTAGTTTAAAATCTGCAAACTCCTCGGCGTTGTGTTTGTAATTCATGCCTCTGGAAGAGGATATATCTTCAAAGGCAAGTGTAACAGAGGGGCGTTTAGCAGTATCAGGAGTTGTTTCTGAATTAGCGTAATCAAGTGTCAGCAACTGGTTAGGTTTTACATCCAGGAGCAATTGCCTGCGTCCATCGGGCCAGCGTATCTCCAGGGTATCTATCTGCCGGGTTTCGCCCAGTCCGAAATGTACCCGGCTGTCGACAGTAGATTTGTACCCGCGGGTGAGGTAATGCTCGTAATATTGCATTTGCCGGGAGCTGTCATTCTTGTAGTGGAGGCTTATTTTGCTGCCCAGCCCCTGTCTGTTCAGGGAGTCGCCGATAATATCGAGTTTAAGAAAATTTGCTTTGTTGCCGGCGCTAAGCTCTACGGCATTGTTCCGGTAAATAAAGGCTGCTTCATCCACATTGTTAACTACCAGGTCCAGGTCTCCATCCCCGTCCAGGTCGGCAAAGGCAGCACCGTTGGAGAGTGAGGCCTGCCTGAAGCCCCAGGCTGCTGATTTATCGGCAAAAGTTAAATCGCCTTTATTTTTATAAATGAAATTGGGCGCTTTTACTTCTTCAAGCTTCTTCATTTCAGCACGGATCTTTTCAAGCTTTGCCTCGTGTGTGCCAAACTGCCGTAGGGAGGTGCTGTAGGCTACAAAATCCATATCGGTTACATCTTTACCATAACCGTTGGTAATAAAGAGGTCTTTGAGGCCATCGTTATCAAAATCGGCAAAGAGGGGAGTCCAGCTCCAGTCTGTTTTATAAACACCTGCCAGCTGCCCCACTTCACTGAATGATAAATCACCGTTGGGCCCAAAGCCATTGTTCAGCTGCAGAGTATTACGAACAAACTGCGGTTCATAGTCAAGGCTTAGCTCCAGCATGTACCGGTCGTAGTTGATGTTGGCAAACATTGATTTTTGGCGCAGGTTTTTATCCGGCATCATGTCTACTACCACTATGTCGGCAAGGCCATCGTTGTTGTAATCGGCTACATCGGTGCCCATGCCATTCATGCTCTGGTGCTTGATAACATCCCTGATCCGGTTGCTAAAGGTGCCATCTCCATTATTCATATAGAGGATATCATTCGATACAAAGTCGTTGGCTACATAGATATCCGGCCAGCCATCTTTGTTAATATCGCTGATGGCAAGCCCAAGTCCATAGCCTTCTATCAGGATACCTGCTTCTGCAGATACATTTGTAAAGGTGTTATCGCCATTATTTCTGTACAGCTTATCGGTGCTTTTTCCTTTGCCATTCAGCTGCCTGGGCTTAGGGTTATTTCTGTTGTACTCTTCCACAGAGTTAGAGAGCACATACAGGTCCAGGTCTCCGTCGAGGTCATAGTCGAAAAAAGCTGCCTGTGTATTATACCCGCTATCGGCTATACCCCAGGCTGCAGCGCTCTCTTCGAAACTGGGAATGCCATTGTCTGATACACCCTTGTTGATGAACAGCAGGTTTGTGTTGGGCTGTTTTTTATAGCCGCTGGATGTAGAAACATAGATATCCAGCAAACCATCATTATTGATGTCTGCAAGGGCAACCCCTTCTGCCCACTGGGTTGTGTGGAGGCCTGCCTGGGTAGTAACATCCTCAAATTGCATCGGGGCTGTTCCTTTGTCACCTTTATTAAGATAGAGGCGGCAGGAAACGCTGTTGCCTGTAAAGAAAATATCCGGCAGGCCATCGTTGTTAAAGTCGCCTATGGCCACGCCTCCTCCATTATACATATAGTCGAAATCAAAAACATTGAGAGAGTCATTCTCAGACAGGCTGTTTATGAAATCAACACCAGTTTGCGCGGGAGTGAGCAGTTCAAAAAGGGGTGCCTCTGTTTCGTTTTCTGCTGAACAGCCGGAAACGATTGCAAAGATCAGGAGCAAACAGGGGGTAAAAACATTTCTCATGGTAAAGATGAATCTACTGACTTGGGAGAGGGGATAAGCAGGTGAAATAGCTTCTGCCGCATATTTTTAAAGAGCACCATCAGCACCGGGAATTTATATATGCCAGCCTGGGCCTTATATCTTATGGCTGAAAAGATAAAGAGCTGAACGTAACCTCCTTGATTACTGTATCATCGTGGCAAAACCTATGTTATTTCATCTGATATAGCATGACAGGATATAATTTTAATCAAATTTAGTATAAAATAAAAAGATACAAGGCTAAAGCTTGCTTTCAGTTTTTTGGAAGCAGGCGTACAGCAACAGCTGCTGTGTTAAATGAAAGAGTAACACTGGTTTACAATTGCAGTATCGGCATGGAATCACAGACTTAACAAGATGTATGAGAGTGGAATTGCAGCTAAGTTTTCTAGCTAAAAAGGAAATTTTCGGTGCTTAAAACTTTAGACCTGCAGTTGGAAATGAGCGGAAAATCGGGAAGTGCTTACCGGCAGGGTAGGAGGGGAATTAGAGTGCTGATTGAGAAAAATTTTCAAAAAAAATCGCAATCAGTCAATTAGCAATATAAAATTTTTATAAATTACCGCTGTGTAGTGATTTATTCTTCATTAGTAAGTACCAGATACGTGGCGTTAATGCCATTTGATTATTTGATGGAAGGGTTGTGTGACAGATGCAGCTTCTTGTTTGCTCTTCCTGAGTCTGGTACTGTTTTAGTCTAATATTCTCTTTTGGCAGCCTTAAGCCTTTGAATGTAATGTAGCCGGTAATCAGAACCCGAGCTATAACAGTAAACTATGGCTTACATTCAGCTCTTTTTGGTGCTGTAAAGGGATATTTTTTCAGAAAGTTTGCAAACGTTTGCAATGTATAAAAGACTATAAACCAAACCGTAAACCACAATTATTCAACCTCACCTTAAACAAAGTAAAACTTATGAAGCACTACTATCTAAATTTTTTTCGCCTGATGCTCCTGGTCATGGTGATTGCAGTTCCCGACGCCCTGTATGCACAGGGTAGGGTGGTAAAAGGAAGGGTACTGGAAGCAGGCACCACTTTTGGTATACCCGGTGCAACCGTTGTGATTAAAGGAACTACAACAGGTACTGTTACTGATATGGATGGCAATTACCAACTCAATGCCACCAATACCGATGTACTGGTATTCTCTTTTGTAGGTTATCAAAATAAAGAAGTTCTTGTTGGTGCTCAGTCTCAGATTGATGTATCGCTTGCCATGGAAGATGAAACACTGGACGAGCTGATCGTTGTAGGATATGGCTCCCAGGAACGAGCCCGTGTAACAGGTGCTATTTCTTCGGTGTCTTCTAAGGATATTTCCGAACAGCCTGTTGCCTCTATTGACCAGGCACTGCAGGGAAGGGCAGCTGGTATTACCGTGGCCAACTCTGGTTCTCCGGGTGTAAATCCTGTTGTACGCATCAGGGGTCTGGGTACGGTTGGTAATAACAACCCGCTCTATGTAATTGATGGTATGCCTGCCGGTGGTCTCAACGAAATAAATCCAAACGACATAGAATCTGTGCAGGTATTAAAAGATGCTTCTGCTTCAGCAATTTATGGTTCCAGGGCTGCAAATGGTGTAATCCTGGTTACCACCAAACGCGGAGTTAAAGGCAGAACAAGCCTGAATGCCGATACCTATTATGGCTATCAGACTGCCTGGCGCCAGCTGGATCTGCTGAACAGAGAGCAGTACCTGGCTTATGGCAGAGACCTGATCAACAGCGATCCCAGCACTAATCTGCCTCCAAGATTTAACAACCTGGGGGAGTTTGCCAATGTGGATACTGACTGGCAGGACGAGATGTTCCGTACCGCACCTATCAGGGATTTTAACCTTTCTGCTTCCGGCGGTGGCGATAATTCCCTGTTTAACATCAGCGGAGGTTATTTCAAACAGGATGGTATTATGCTGGGAACTGGCTTTGAACGCTATTCTGTAAGAGCGAACAGTGAGTTTACCGTAGGCAGGTTTAAACTGGGTGAAACCCTTACCACTGCTTATTCTAAAAGGCAAAACGAACCTTATAATGGTGGCCGTACACAAATAGAGCACATGATTAAAATGGTGCCTTATATTCCTGTAAGAGACGAAGATAAAGTTGGCGGATTCAGGGCTACTGACCTTGCAGACGGTACCGACCCGGAAAACCCTGTTTTGAATGCAATGCTTAGAAGAAACTGGGATGAAAACCTGAAGTTGCTGGGTACGGCCTATGCCAGCTTTGAAATTCTGGAAGGTCTGGAATATAAGTTGCTGTTTGGTTTGGACATGAACTTTGGCTTCAATGACCAGTTTGTGCCTATGATCGATCCCTCCGATACCTACCATAAAAACCCAACGGCCGATATCGACCAGAACAGGAGTGATTTTATCTCACCCCTGATCTCCAATCAGTTGTCGTTTAACAGAACTTTTGGCAACCACCACCTGGATGCGGTAGCAGTAGCGGAACGGCAGACGCACGTGGGACGCAATACCCGCACTGTTGGTGAAACAAGCCTAACAAGTGCAATTGATGTGCCGGATGCATTCGGACAGGGTGTTCAGATCCGGGGTCAGCGCTACGAATATGCCCTGATCTCTTATCTGGGCAGGGTTAACTATGACTTTGCAGGCAAATACCTGTTATCAGCCTCTGTACGTAGAGATGGTGGTTCCAGGTTTGGTAATGAAAAGTGGGGTACTTTCCCTTCTTTCTCTGCTGGCTGGCGGGTAAGCGAGGAGCCTTTCCTGCGTGATATCAGCCTGATCAGCGAAATGAAAATCAGGGCCAGCTGGGGACAGGTGGGTAACGACCAAATCGGTAATTATGGTTACCAGGCTACCATTGCCAACCAGAACCCATATGTTTTTGGTGAAGGACAATCGCTGGTAACTGGTGCTACCACCAGGGCGATGGCAAACCCCGATATTAAGTGGGAAACTACTACCATGACTAACGTTGGTATAGACCTTGGTTTTATGAAAAATCAGATCAGGGCCAGCGTGGAGTATTTCAATAACGAAACTGAGGATATGCTCCTGAACGTGCCTATTCCTTACTCTATTGGATACGATGTTGCGCCAATCGATAACCTGGGTGCTGTGGTGAACAAAGGCTTTGAGGTGACTGCAGGCTATTATAAGTCTACCGGCGAGTTTCAGTGGTCTTTAGGCGGTAATATCTCTTTTGTAAGAAATGAGCTGACCTCTCTGGGTATTGGTACCTCTCTGGAGGGTGCTGCTTTCCTGCAAACAGGTTATAACACTACTTTCTCTGAAGAAGGTCAGCCAATTGCTTACTTCCGCGGCTGGGTTGTAGATGGTATTTTCCAGAACCAGCAGGAAGTAACAGCAGCCAATAACTTAAGCCCAGAGGGAGTTTTCTATCAGAATTCCGATACCTCTCCCGGAGATATCAGGTTTAAAGACCTGAATGACGATGGTGTTGTGAACGACGACGACAGAACCAACCTGGGTCACTTCCTGCCTGATTTCTCTTATGGCCTTAATGCAAGTGCAAATTTCAGGAATTTCGACTTAAGCCTGTTTATCCAGGGTGTGCAGGGCAACGAAATACTGAATGTGAATGGATATAATATGGAAGGTATGACCCGTCTGTTCAATTCCGGTACTGCTGTGCTTAACCGCTGGACTCCGGATAACCCTAACACAGATGTACCACGTGCCATCAATTCTGACCCGAACAGAAATGCCAGAATCTCTGACCGCTTTGTAGAAGATGGTTCTTATCTGCGGCTTAAAAACCTATCTGTCGGCTACACACTGCCTACCAATGTGTTAAACAATCTTGGTAATGGTTTTGTGAAAAGACTAAGAGTGTATGTTACCTCACAGAACCTGCTGACCTTTACTGATTATTCAGGATATGATCCGGAAATTGGTGTAAGAACAGATTTGGGCAACCAGGGTGGCAGAACACAAACTCTGAACTCAGGTGTTGACTTTGGTCAGTATCCGCAGGCCAGAACCTTTATTGGTGGTATTCAAATAGGATTTTAATAGTGATGATACAAATGAAAACATATAAATACTTAAAGCCGGTTATTTTAGGTCTGTTAATCTTCTCATCGTGTAATGAAGATGTACTGGAAAAAAATAACCCCAACCAGCTATCTACCAACACGTTTTTCACGAATGAAGCTGAATTAAGCGCGGGTGTTACCGCCATTTATTCGGCTCTGCAAGCCAACAACCTGTACAACAGGGAGTACTTTTTCCTCTGGGACATGATCTCTGATGAAAATGAAGGTACGGCAAACCTGGAGCCACCCAGAGCCGCCGCGCTGACTTATAATTTCGATGCTGGTAATTTATTGGTTAACTCAGTATGGCAGGGGCTGTACAGGGTTATTCACAGGGCGAATCTGGTAATTTCTGTTGCAGACGATATTCCGGAATCGGAGCTTTCCGTAGCAGCCAGAAACAGATATGTAGCTCAGGCCAGGTTTTTAAGAGCATGGGCTTATAACGACCTGGTAACTCTTTGGGGCGATGTGCCACTGCATACCGAACCTGTAACAGTTGCCAGTCTGGCAGAAGGTTATCCACGCGTTCCCGTAGAACAGATCTATACGCTGATCTTCGAAGACCTTGATTTTGCTGAAGCAAATCTGCCAAGAAAGTCTGAATGGGGTGGTTCTGATCTGGGAAGAGTACCTAAGGGCGCTGCCCAGGCACTCAAGGGCAGGATCCACATGTTCAGGGCCGACTATGCAGCGGCAAGAACAGAGTTGCAGAAAGTAATTGACTCCGGTGAATATGCCCTGGTGGCGGAGTTTGAGGATAATTTTACCGAAGAGAATGAAAACAACAGGGAGTCGATCTTTGAGGTGCAGTTCTCTACAGCCCATGGATACGGTGTGCCCTGGAACGATGGCGGCGATGGCCAGGGTATTGCAGAAGTAACCTTCCGTGGACAGGAATATACGCCGGTAACAGGCTGGAATAACGTAAATCCTTCTGCCGGGCTGCTGGCAGCTTTTGAAGAGGGCGATCCTCGTTTTGACTATACGTTTTACGAAGATGGCGAAGAATATTGCTTTGACTGTCCTGAAAAAGAAGATGGAACACCCTACACCATGGAGTTAACTCAGGTAGGCTGGAAGAAGTACTCAAATGCGTACAAGCAGGGTAACGAAAACCAGATTTCAGGTATTAACTTCCGCGTTATCCGTTATGCAGACGTGCTGTTGATGATGGCAGAAGCAGTTAATGAACTGGAAGGCCCCTCGGCGGCGGTTGGTTATGTGAACCAGGTAAGGCAAAGACCTTCTGTAGACCTGCCTGAGATTTCTGCGCCGGCAAACAAAGATGAAATGTTCCAGATCATCATGAGAGAAAGAAGGGTGGAACTTGCCAGCGAGCAGGTGAGAACCCGGGATCTTATCAGGTGGAGAAAGAATGGCAAATTAACATCAGAGCCTATTTCCAACTACCAGCCTAACAAGCATGCTTTATTGCCTATTCCTGCACAGGAAATAGCAAACAATCAGGCGCTTGGTCCTGAAGATCAGAACCCTAATTATTAACCACTGTGCTTTCCAATCAGATCTGTTGATTCCGGGCTACTGCCTCGCGCATGGCTTTAGGAAATACAGCAGATTGATTGAAGTCAGATAATTGCAAAAAGCGGTCGCTGTGGCCCGGTGTGGAGCTTTCTCCTTACCGGCTGCAGGGGCCGCTTTTCTTTTTGCTGATGTTCTGCAACAGAGGTTGCACCGGGATAAAGCAAACACTAAATTAACATGAGTAATGGAGTATGGCAAAGGTTAATAGAGGAAGGAAATCCCCCTTCGCCAAGGGAGATTATCGTAACTTTTTTCATCCATACTTGAGTGTAGAACCAAATACCGGCAAAAGGATCAGATTGTTAACAAGTCAAATCCATAACTCACGTTAAATTAAATGCTGCTGTTTTCATAGCAGCAGGCAGGCGTGGTAAAGAGTAGTTTTGCTATGGCTAATTGCAGAAAAATTCAGGTAGGGTCAGCCAACAGGAGGGCTTCTTTTCCGGAAAATTGTTTTTTCTGCTTTTGCTGTTCAGCAGATGTTACCTTTTTCTCCGGCTGGCCTGATATACATACCATACCTCTTTCCTTTGCCAGGTTTACAAGCTCTACCGTACTGTTGCACTTTGTTTTTTTTAGAATATTTTTTCTGTGGGTTCTAACGGTGTGCTGGGAGATATACAGTTTTTGACTTACCTGCCTGCTGTTTAATCCCTCCGATAACAAGCGGATTATTTCCAGCTCTCTGTGCGATAAAGCAATGGGCCTGGAGACATCATCATAAATAATGTGCTGCTCCTCGAAGGTATGTTTCCCGCTGCTGCTTTTTCTGATGTGTAAACTTACCGGCCCATCGCTTTTGTAGGAGGAAATATCGGTGCAGACACTAAAATCAACCAGCGGGATTCCCTCCGCATCGGCCTCTACAAATACAGTATGCTGATTGATCCGCACCACCCTGCCATCAGAAGCAACCACCCTGTAATCAAAGTTAAAGCTTAAATCCGTGCGCTCCCGTTGGGAAGTGGCCAGCCATATCTGCATGGTGTCAAGATGTACCCTTCGCATCGCTTCTCTATCCTCCGGATGGAGTATCTTAAAGAAAAATGACAGCCCCTGCTCCAGCCATTCTTTTTGCTCATATCCTAAAACCCTTCCAACACCCGAGCTAATAAATATATAGGTAAGGCTGGTATAATCTATGGAAAAACAATAAGCACATGATTGGTTCATGACCTGCTCAAACTGCGGATGTGGCCTGAACAAAGAAGAATCTGGGGATTCGCAATGGCTTCTGCTAAAAATGCTGGCCATTTCGCTGGGGGTATAGGGCATCGCTGATAAAAATAACAATGGTTAAACAGAGAGTGCTTCCGCATGATCTGCCTTAAAAAATTGCTGTGTACAAGTCTGTATTTCTTATCAGAGAAGAGCTAGAGATAAAAATACCCCAAATGCGGTATTGTTACAAGTCATTCCTTAACATAATTTTATGTCAAATAAATTAAAATATTTTAAGGCTGCTGGAAGGCTTCACTAAGCCTGAAATACTCGTCTGAATATTTATTTTTTAATAAAGCGGCATATCACATAAGCATGTATGCCAATTTTTTCTGGAAATATGGCTTACGGTTAAAAAATAAATCTGACCTAGGATAAGCTGTTGCCCCTTTGACTGTAGTACATGAATACCTACAGCAGGTGGTAATAAGCAGGACCTTTTAAGGGGTTTTTAAGTGCAGGTTTTTGTCTGGGAGAGGCGGCAAAGAAATAAGCTGATCACAATTGGCCCATTGTACTCTTTGTTTATACGCTACCATCACTGGTTTACAACAGAAGTGATTTTTTTTTACTGATCCTGTAATATTTTATGATCAACAAAAAACACAATACCCAGATAAATGCGCCGCCATAAGTCTGTTATGAGCCAAACTGGACCGGATATTCATGTCGGCTAATCAGGCATCACACTCTTTTTTTGAATACTTAGCTTAAGAATTTTTGCAATGAAAAAACTATTCAGCCCTCAGCTTGGTGGAAGTTCAAAAAAACTGACTCAGCGCAATGAGCCAGTACGCATGCACAATAGAAGGGAGAAGTCTGGCATAGCAGGGCTTCTTTTTCTTTTTGCAATGGTTTTTGTACTTCCCGTGCAGGCACAAAGCAATTTACCTGCAGCTACCATCAGTAAGAGTGGCCAAATAACACTCGATGCCAGCGCCCCACTTTCTGCCAGCTACCAGGCAGATATCAGCGATTTGAATTTTCCCACTGAAGATGCTGCCGAAGCCTTTTTAAACAGGCAGGTAGATGGCGTTACCTCCTTCACACTGGATTTTCAAAACAGATTGGTGATCATTCATTTGGCTGTAAAGATGTTAGCAGATGCCAATAAACATTGGGATGTAAACCAGTGGAACAAATATTTTTCAGAAAAACATGAAAACTCTAAACTAGCAGGAGCTCAATAATTATGAAACAGCTTATACTGAAAAGATGGGTGTTATTTTTCCTGGCAGCTTTTGTTGCTTTGGGCGCTTTGGCGCAGGATAAAGCCGATAGTAAGGGAAAGGAATTTTGGTTAATGTTCAATACCAATAATGGCATTCCGGTTTTAACCCTTTTTATTACTGGTGAGGTACCCACAACAGGTACGGTAGAAATTGCCGGCCTGGGCTTTAGTGAGACCTTTAGTGTTACTCCCGGTACTGTAACCTCAGTGGAAATTCCTGCCACTGCAATTGTGGCCACGAGTGATGTAGTGGAAAACCTGGGCATCCATGTAACCGCTGTAGATGAGGTTACGGTGTACGGGCTTAACAGGCGGCAGGCCACTACCGACGCATTCCTAGGCTTGCCCGTAGATATATTGGGTACGGAATATATTGCCATGGGCTACAGACGTAGTCTGGCAGGCCAGGAGCAGTTTGGTATTGTAGGCACCGTAAATGGAACAACCGTTACCATCATTCCTAAAAATTCTGCCGGAAGCAGGGTTGGGGGTGTTCCCTACAGCATAAACCTCAACAGGGGTGAAACCTACCAGCTGCAGGGCGAGAACCTTACTGGCTCAATTGTTACATCAACTGCTCCTATTGCGGTTTTTGGAGGCAATGTTTGTGGTAATGTGCCCGTAAATATTACCTATTGCGATCACCTGGTAGAACAGCTGCAACCTGTGGATACCTGGGGACAAAGCTTTGTAACAGTTCCCCTGAAGGGCCGCACCGCCGATACTTTCATCATTCTTGCTTCTGAAAACAACACCAGCGTTACTGTTAATGGTGGATCTCCTGTTATGCTTAACAGAGGTGAGTTTCATGAATATGTTTTGGGTACCAGCTCCACCATCACTGCCAGCAAGCCAGTGCTTGTTGCTCAGTATTCAAATGGCACCGATTTTGATAACACAGTTTCGGATCCGTTCATGATGCTGATTCCGCCTTTTGAACAGTTTGAGGGCAGTTATACGGTTACCACACCGGCAACCGGCTTTAGCAGAAACCACATCAATATTGTAGCTTCCACTGCATCGGTAGGTACAATACGGTTGAATGGAGCGATCATTCCTGCCGGCAGCTTTACACCCATTGGTTCTACAGGTTTTTCCGGTGCCCAGCTTGATATTAGCTTAGGCTCTCACACCCTGACAAGCACTCAGCCCTTTGGTGTGTTTGTATATGGATTTGATGCCTTCGATTCGTACGGTTACCCGGGAGGTATGTCGCTGGCTCCTATTGCACAGGTAACCACTGTTTCCCTGACACCTGAAAACTCCACCACCCCTGCCGGTGACGAGCGTTGCCTGCAGGCAACGGTTCGGGATCAGGATAATAATCCTCTTGCTGGTATACGGGTAGACTTTGCAGTAAGCGGAGCTAATGCTGTAAACGGATTTGCCAATACAAATGCCAGTGGCGTTGCACAGTTCTGTTATACGCCGGCCCTGGCAGGTACCGATAATATAGTTGCTACTGTTGGTGGTATCAGTGATAATGCCATGAATGAGGTAACGGTGGTGGCAGATGAAGATTCCGACGAAGATGGCATTCCTGACAGTGAAGACAATTGTCCGTCTGTACCAAATCCGGATCAGGAAGATATGGATGAAGATGGGGAAGGAGATGCCTGTGATAATGACATAGACGGAGACGGGCTTGTGAATCTGGGTGACTGCGATCCTTATGATCCCAACACTGGCGCACAGACCACTTCATTCCCTGATATTGACGGAGATGGCTACGGCGACCCCGGACAGCCAACAGCTGAGTGTGGTGTACCGGAAGGTAATGTATTAAATGGCGATGACTGCGATGACCGGGATGCATCTGTTTATCCAGGCGCTCCAGAAATACCAGGGGATGGCATTGACAATAACTGCAATGGAATGATAGACGAGGGCAGCAATCCATTTGCGCTGCAGGAAGCAGCCGCCATTGTTGTAGGCGTTGGCCGTCCGTTCGAGATGATCATTCCGGCAGAGGATCCTGACATGCATGAACTGATGGAGGTAAGCTTTGTTTCCGGTGCTCCGGCCTGGCTTAATATAGAAATGGTAGCGGTTGGCGAATCAGCTGTGCCAAATGCCGTAAGGGTATGGGGTACACCACCTGCCAGAAGCTATGGTACCATCAGGCCTGTAATATGGGCACACACCACGCTTCACCAGGAAGACAGCCAGCAGCTGCAGATCAGGGTAGGTAACTGCGAACACAGAACCTGGTACAGAGATGCCGATGGCGATGGCTATGGTGCCGAAGAAGGTAGTGTGGTACTGGTAGCCTGCTGGCAGCCTGATGGTTTTGTAATGCAGGGCGGCGATTGTAACGATATGGATCCGCTTGTGCATCCTGAAGCTGCAGAAATTGCAGGTGACGGTATTGACAACAACTGCGATGGCATGATAGACGAAACAGACAACAGCTGCTATGCTACCAGGGTAGTATCCTTTACACAAGGTCCCCGTGCAGACAATCGGGGAGTAATAGATCCGCTAAGGAGCATTCCTTTACGTGCCCTGGGTGCACCACAGGAAGATAAGAACCACAGCTTTGTTTCTCTTGGCTTTGGCGGAGAGCTGGTACTGGAGCTTGGATCTGATCTTTATGATGATGGCACTACTGCCCCCGACCTGATGGTGGTGGAAACTACCTGGGGCTGGGCGCACCGCCCCTGCTACGATGGCAAAGGTGCCGGTACCTTGGAAACCATGATGATGCATGTATCTGCCAATGGTGAAGACTGGGTGCAGGTGCCGGGCAACTTCTGCCGCAATGTAAAGGTAGACATCAGCCCTGTGACAGGAGAAGGAGAGGGCATGCTGCCATACGTGCGCTACATCAGGATCACAGATACCTCCAATCCTGCCGATTTCAACAGAAGCGCCAATGGCTATGATGTAGATGGCATCATCACCTGCAGAGAGCTCTTCGAAGATATGCCAACCAATTCCAGAATTGCTGGCAAAGGCTTCAACCCTAACTTCTTCTACGAATCTCTGGAAGATGAAGAAGCACTTCCACAACCGCTTAGCTTCTATCCTAATCCTGTAAAGGATGTGCTCACCATCCAGACCAGCAGTTTTGGAGACGAAAGCCTGCAGGTAGAGGTGTATTCTCTCTCTGGAGTGCTGGTGTACAAAGCAGCGCACAGCGCAGATATGCAGTCAGGTGAACTGCAGGTAGACCTGCAGCAGCTACGCCAGGGTGTGTACCTGCTAAGGCTGCAGGGAGAAGACCAGCAGCAAACCCTTAAGATCAGCAAAGAATGAGCAGACTGATCTGCCCATAAGCTGTGGCAACAGCCCGTGCTAATGCACATGATAAAGCCGCTCCTATTACAGGGGCGGCTTTTTTTGAAGTTGAAGGCTTTCGACGCAGGAGGGAATAGTATTGACATAGTTTTTCGCACCCGCCGATCCTGCTACTGGATCATAAGCTCCATTTCGTATTGGGTTAAAAGTGGTTTTAATCCTATGCTTTGTACAAAGTTGATAGTTGGCTGTTGCTGGCTGTCTACATTGATCATCGTAAGCGGTGCTGCCCGGTACACCTGCTGTAGGTGCCGGAACAAAGCCGTAGCCAGGCCTTTGTTTCTCCAGCCAGGCGCTACTGCAAAGCTGGGAATGCGGTTGGTAAGCGGGTTGATCACCACATAGGCCCTTAGGCCGCCCTCTTTGTAAATGCCATAGGTTTTGTAACTGCCTGAGGCACGCTTCAGGCAATCGAGACTATGTTGCCAGCTGGGTTCCCAGTCCCAAAATGTCTGCAACTGCAGCCAGTCCGGATTCATGATTTCTTCTACCTCTGCATGAAGAACCGCCCCGGCTACTTCGCCCTTGAAAGAAAGCAGTTCCCTTACGATCTGGAAACCTACTTTTTCGTAGCACTGGCGGGCAACTTTGTTTTCCCTGATAAACTCCAGCAGGCTTTTGTCATATTTTTTTTCAATGAGCAATGGCAGCAGGTACTCATACATTTTCGGAACAAGGTGCTGCCCCCTGTGTGCCGCTATAATGCCGGTGCCGGAATTGTAGGCCGTGCGTTTACCCTTATGCTGCCCGGAACTATGCAGGATAAAGCCCCCCAATTTTCCCTCCACAAAAACACCGGCTGAGATGGAGGGTTCAAATCCCTCTGCCAGCAGCTTTTGTTCTATTTGTTGCTGGGAAAGATTAACAGGCACAAAATATTCCCTGAAAGCTTCGTTAAAGCTGTACCGGATTTCTGCTGTGGAAGTTGACCGGAGTGTGTCTATTTTCATCATGGTCTGTAAAATTGAAAAAGCAGCACCTTCACATTCTTGTAAAAACTTGCATTTGCAGCTAAAGCCCAAAACTAACATTTATCTTTGTTTCTCAAACAGCTCTTATTTCAATGAAAAAAGTCTTTTTCCTGTTTCTGCTACTGGGCAGTTGCCTTCAGTCTGTGCAGGCACAATCACGCTCAGAAGGATTGAGTATTCTATGGGGAAATCCACAGCAGGAGTCAAAGCGGTCTACGCTGGCAGATGTAATAGGACATGATGAATCAGGCTTTTACGCCCTAAGGCTAAAGGTAGGAGCCTTTTACGGGATTAATTCGAAATTCTCGCTGGAGCATTACGATAATTCCATGAACAAAACCCGTACAGTAGAGGTAGATCTGGAAACAGATAATAAAAAGCGTTCGCTGGAGCAAATCGTCCATTACAACAACAGGCTTTTCATTTTTACCTCACTGGCCGATCAGAAATCGAAGCAAAAAAAGCTGTTCCTACAACCCATCAGTAAAACAAGCCTGCAGCCAGTAGGAGAGCCCCAGCAAATATCTTCCATAGATTACACCGGGTACTCTAAAGGGAACAGCGGAAACTTTGGGTTTTCCGTTTCCAGTGATTCTACCAAATTTCTGGTGTTCTACAACCTGCCTTACGATCAGGGCGAAAACGAACGTTTTGGATTTCATGTGCTGGACTGGGAAATGAAACAGCTCTGGGAAAAGCAGATAGAATTGCCTTATCAGGAAGAGCTGTTTGAAGTAGACCGCTATAAGGTAGATAATGCAGGGAACATACACCTGCTGGGACGCCTGTTCAATGAAAAGCGAAAGCTTAAACGAAAAGGAGAACCCAATTATAAGTACCAGGTGCTTAGCTATCGGGACAATGGCTCTTCGCTCACGGATTATGCCGTTGAAATCCCCGGAAAATTCCTCAACGACATGCAGATTGCCATTTTGCCTAACCAGGATATTATTTGTGCAGGATTTTTCTCGCCGGCCAGAACCAACAGTATAAGCGGCAGCTACTTCCTGACAATTGATGCCAAGACCAAGCAGGTTAAAAAGCAGAGTTTTAAAGATTTTGATGCTGATTTCCTGACTGAAAACATGAGGGAAGGGAAAGCTGCGGCAACTAAAGAAAAAATTGAGAAAGGAAAAAGCGTAGAGCTGTATGAGTTTGACCTGGACGACCTGGTGCTGCGGGAAGATGGTGGCGCCATGCTGGTGGGGGAGCAGTATTTCATAAGGGTAATGACAACCTATAGCCCGAATGGTGGCATTTCCTCTACCAAAACCCAGTATCACTACAACAATATCATAGTGGTGAATATAAACCCCCAGGGCGAAATAGAATGGGCGCACCAAATCCCTAAACGCCAGCGAACAGTGAATGACGGAGGCTTTTACTCCTCCTACACCATGGCTGTTGTGCAGGATAAACTCTATTTTATATTCAACGACCATCCTAAGAACCTGATTGCAAAGCAGGGACAGGTATATAACATGCGTTTAACAGGCAATGATGCTATTGTGGTGATGGTAGAAATGGACAGCCAGGGAAATCAGACGCGCAGACCATTATTCAAAGCCTCCGATGCCAGCGTGATCATCAGGCCTAAGGTGTGTGAGCAGCTCACCAACCAGGAAGTGGTAATTTTCGGTCAGCGCAGGCGATTGCAGCGATTTGCTAAAATTAGTCTACAGTCCGATTCGCAAAGTTCCAGCCTTAAGTAAACATAAAAAAAACCGGTAGCGATACCGGTTTTTTGTTTTAGGGCTCTGCTTGTTTTTATGCCTGTACCTGCCAGTTAAGACACCCAAAATAACCATGCCCACGCAAGCCAGCCAATGAACAGGATGAGCAGGAACAGGGCAATAATGCGGCGGGTAATCTTTGGATTTTTAGAGTTTCTGAACATAATGAAAGATCATGGACTTAAAACCAGCTGAAGAAGCATAAGTTTAGGGCAGTATGCATTTGCTGCAATGGTTATATACCATGCAGCCATACAGACAGAGCCCCTGCCGGATCATTTGGTAACGATTACTTTATTGCTGCCGGTAAACCCTTAACAGGTGCATGCCGGCCTTTATGTCTCTGATGGGAATCAGTAAATTGGTTTTCTTCTTCTGGCGGTACTCTTTGATTACCTTGCCACTGTCATCGCACAACAAGATCTGGTAGGCAAGGTCGCCTGGAATGATGCTGGGGAAGCGGTCTGATTTTGCAGGGTTTGGATAAACGGTAGCGGTCTGCGTGCCTGACTGGCCAATCCGCACCATGGCTTTTTCTTCTGGCTTGCCTAAGAGTGGCACAGCCAGGAGGCGGTAATAGTGATGTTCCCTTTCTGCAGGATAATCTGTTATTGTATATTTAAAAGCAGCATCGTGAGCCCTGCCGCTCGAGGGCGTCATGAGCAGATCTTTATACGTTTTGCCATCAGAAGAATACTGCAATATGTAATGGCTAAGGCCTATTTCATCAATACTCGTCCATTCTACCACAACCAGTTCTTCCTGGTTTCGTGCAGTTAGCTCCAGCACCGATAGCGGGAGTGAAACATTGCTGCCGGGTTCTGTTTGTGCAAATAATACGGAGGTAGTAAAAATCAAAAGGCTGGCCAGGGGCAGCATCAGGAGAGATTTCTGGTTTTTCATTGATGTATAAAAAATTTAGGAATTTACTTCGCGCATTTCTGGGGCCAGCCACGCCATTAAATTTAACGGTATAACTACAAGTAGGTTCTGGCTCATTTTAGCTAAGCTCCTGCATCTAAGAAGTAGCATTCGGTTGCTCACCAGCTATTCATTACTTATACAGCAGGAGAATTTTCTCTTTAAGGTTTTATCAGTGTTACGACCCCTTCTTCTCTATTGGCAGGCAAGCTCCTTTTTTACAAAGTGAAAGCAGCAATTCGGTAATGACCAGGAGGTTATCTTAACTGGTACTCCTTCTTTTCTTATTGTTATTCCCGAAAACATGCGATCTGACCTGCTCTTTTTCCAAGGGTAAGGCCTGATGATTCTCCTGTAATCAAAGATAAATTAAAATTAATTTGTGATTTATTTGAAATAAATTTGGAAAGTAAGCTAAAGTTAACCTAAATTTCCGCCATATTATCCTTGAAACTTACATGTCAATCATCACCTTCCGCAAGAGAATTGTGTCAGCACAACAGCAGATCTTTACATATTCAGGCAGCCTTTTTGTAAAAATCTTACTGCTTATGTTGGTGTGCTTTAGCAGTATAGCTGTTCAGGCTACAGAGCTGCAGTTCGAAGAGAACTGGTTAATCCTGGAAAGTGGACAAGCCGAAAAATCAGCCCTTCACTATAATGTTGAAACTGATGTACTGACCGTTAGAAGTATGGAAGGGCTAATGGAATTTACTCCGAAAGAGGTGATCAGCTTTTCTTATAGGGGGCATGAATACTTCTCGCTTCCCTTCAATGAAGGATACAGCTTTTTCAAGGTTCTTCATGAAGGAAGTGACTTTGCTGTTCTTCAAAAACCGGCTAATCAGAGTTTGCTCCGATACTTTGTAGAAGAATCCAGGGGCTCATTAAAAATCTGTGAGGACAGCACAGATCCTGCTAACATGGTTTTATGTGAGGGTAGCATTGGGCCCAGCTTTGGAATGCCTGTCTACAGTGGTTCCTCTGCAGAATATATTTTACAGGATGCCGTTTTTGTGGCCGTGGGCGGGCGCTTAAATCTGGTAAGCTATAAGTATGACACCAAAGGCAGGCTTACTAACTCGATTACCATGCCCCAGCTGAATAAACAGAACAGACGCCTGTTAAACCGGCTGAAAGAAGTGGTAGGCAATGAGCAAAAAATGATGCAGCTTCGCAGGTACTCTGCCGCTACACGCGCGGATCTTGAAGATCCGAATGAACTGATCACTGCTCTAAAAACCATTTATAACTAAGGGTTTTCTTCTGCCTTTTTCTCTTGTTTTTGTGCCTCTTCTTCATTTTTTATCTGGGCATAATACTTACGCAGCCGTTTGCCCAGTACCACAAATCTTGTAATGCCTATAGTAAACATAAGAATTGCTATGATGATAGCGATGTAAGCCAATCCAGTTAAATGAGCAAACCTTTTAAGTTCCAGTAAGGTAAGCCCACCTGTTACAAAAAACAGGGAGGTTCGCACATAAGCCATCAGGGTACGTTCGTTAGCCAGGCGCGTTCTTTCCATGGCCATATAGTCTCTAAGGATAATCTTTTCCTTATTCTGAAACTGGTAACCATAACGGATTACACCCTTCATTTGTGAAAGTCTTTTGCGGATCATACAGCCTTACATTTTGATCATTTGTGGAGGTGTCTTCTTGAATAGCCTTCTGTTTCTGCCAGCTTGTTAAGCACTCTTTTTCAGCCACCTGCTTTCAGGTATTACCAGAGGACCTGTTTTATAAAAGCGGTCCCTGTTCCATAGTGCAGAGGTGATAGCAGTAGGCAGGGCAACTGCCAGCCAGCAGAGTACAGGTGCCAGTGATACTGCCACTTTCTGATCCTTCAGTTTATGAATGGCTACCAATTCGCTGGCAATATTTAGCCCGGCATGTGCGGTAGTTAAAACCAGCGCATTAACAGGCGACCGAAGGCCAAAATGCAGCGCAGTAAACAAGGAATAAACGCCCCACGAAGCTGCCTGAAGCCCCAGGTACTCCTGCCGCCCAGGAGTGCCTGCCGGTTTATTCAGTACTCTTAAGTTTCCCCATATGGTAGCAATGTCGTTAATTGCCCAGGCTACAGGAAATGCTTTGCCCGGTGGGGCAAAAATGGCCTGGCGCTGATCTTTGTAAAACTCTCTGTCGTCTTGCCGTGCATTTGGTGTAGCCGGTGCCTTTTTTACAATTGCCTCCAGTCCTCTCTCCACCAGGGTAATTCCAGCAAAAAATAGCGCGCCATGATACCAGCGAAACCTGTTGTTTTTTCCTTTTCCCATCATTAAAAAATTTTCATTGAAGGTTTTTAATCTTGCATATACCATCAGGCTTCTATCCTGCTGGGTCTATTAGTGTCAACTCCTCCGGGGAGGAGAGGTTTCATAGACCGGGGAAAGTAATTACTTCTACACCACTTTGGCTGACTTCACTTTTCAATAAGGTTATGATAAGCAGGAGGAGGTACGCACTTTCCGGCAGAATCTCCTGCAGCTGTTTTTAACTTCTGTATTGTTCATTAACAATGCTTATAAATACAGGTTCTGTAACTATCGTTTAACTAAATCAGTGTGTTATGTGCTATTCAATCAAATTAATCTGCAAAGCCCTGCTGGTGCCGGTGTTGCTGCTTGCATCTTCTGCTGTTAGTGCCCAGTCCACGCCTGTTTTCCGGCTAAATCAGCAGGAGATTAACCCTGAAAAGGGGGTTGAGCTATCTGATTACCAGCAGCTGGAATCAGTAGCACTTAGCTTTGTACAACCCAACAGCAAGGTAACTTATGATAGTCTTGTGCTCTACCTGGCTCGTGGAAACACACCTGTTGTACAGCAGGTTTTGGTGCTGGAAAGCGGTGAGGGGGCTGACATCGGCAGTGTAATAAGACAGGCCCGCAGCGGCGACAGAATTGTGCTGGAAATTTTTCAGAAAGCAGCTAAAGAAGCAAAGTATTTTGTAACGGCTTTAAATTAGCCTGTTCATCCCTTAGTCAAGGCACCCAGCCCGCCTTTTTAATTAATCTTGTTGGGAAAAAAAGATAAGCTTTAAGGGGCAGGCTGGGTGCTAAAGGGGGTATGCATTATTTCTTTTTAGAGAAAAGCCAGCTAAGTAGGTTGGTTTCTGCAAAAGCATTATCCCAGCTGTTGTGATTCGCTTCCGGGTAAATGGTAAGTTTGATGTTTCTGGCCCCAATCTCTTCCAGTTTATCAGCCATCTTTTTAGAATATTCAGGAGAGACTACATCATCTTTTGCACCATGAAACAGCCAGAGGGGCACATTCCTGTATTTTTGAGCATTTGCAGTAGTGTCTGCGCCACAAATGGCAAAGGCTGCTGCAAATTTATTAGGCTCCCGCCTTAGCAACTCCAGTGTACCCATACCGCCCATAGACAAGCCGCCAGCATACAGACGCTGCTTGTCTATGTAAGGCTTGCTGATAAGTTCCTGCAGTAAGCCCTGGAGCAGCTGCATGGCGGTAGTTGGCTCACCTTCTGTTTGAAACATAAATTCACGGCCCTGATCATTATGTTTTATCACAACATTAGACCAGTAACTTTCTTTGGGGCATTGTGGAAAAACCACCACGGCCGGATAGTTATTTCTGATATCTGTTCTCAAAAACAGACTACTGCCATGGGCAAGCTGCGCAGCATTATCCTTACCCCGCTCACCGGCACCATGTAAAAACAGCACCAGCGGATAGGTTTGTTCCGGATCAAAATTCTGGGGCAGTAAGATCTGGTAGGGCAGGGTATCGCCATTGCTGATGTAGTGTGCAGGAGCATAAGCAGGTAATTCCTGCGCACGCGCTGCCGGCAAAATAAAGCCTGACAGCAATATTAAAGTGATAAGGAACAGGCGCATGCTAAAAACAGGGTTGAATGGAGACTCCCATAATATACGCATTTCATGCCAAAAATATTTTATTATTTTTTATCCCTCCCAAGGCTATTCCAGGCACTTTCTAATAAGTGCCGATCATTCCATTTAGTGAGTATAGGAACAGGGTTAAATAATTAATAATGTTTAAACATTAATTAAGTTAATGTTTTGTATATTAGTTGTAACAAAGAAAATGGAGCATAAATGATCAATCCCTGCAGTCTTAAAGAACTAACTTTACTGCCCCGGGCAACTGCTAGAATGCCTGCGCTTTTTATGGGGCATGGCAGCCCCATGAATGCCATAGAGGAAAACAGCTTTACCAAAGGCTGGCGCCAGGCAGGAGAGGAGCTTCCTTTGCCTGCTGCCATTCTTTGCATCTCTGCTCACTGGCTCACCAGGGGCACGTATATTACAGCCATGGAGGCACCCGCTACCATTCATGACTTTGGCGGTTTTCCGGAGTCGCTATATGAGGTACAATATGCGGCAAAAGGAAATCCTGAACTGGCAAAACTCGCACAGGAAACCACCAAAAGCAACAGCATAGCACTATCTCACGATTGGGGTCTGGATCATGGGGCATGGAGTGTTCTCAGGCACCTGTATCCCCAGGCAAATATACCGGTGGTACAACTTAGCCTTGACTATACGAAAGACCTCCAGTGGCACTACCAGCTGGCCAGAGAACTTGCTTCGCTTAGAGACCGGGGTGTACTGGTGGTGGGAAGCGGTAATATTGTACACAACCTGCGCCTGCTGGACTGGCACCGCAGCACTGGTTTCGGCTGGGCCCTGGAGGCAAACGATAAAATCAAAAATTTTATTCAGCAACGAGACCATCAACAGCTTATCAATTACAGAAATTTAGGCACTGCCGTTCAGCAGGCAGTGCCCACACCAGACCATTATCTGCCCCTGATCTATACGCTTGGACTGCAGGATGAAAAGGAGCAGGCTACGTTCTTTAATGATGATACAGTGGTGGGTTCCATAAGCATGACCTCTGTTAAAATAGCAGCTGTTTAAAGTTTAAGGTTTATGCAAATAATAGCGTACAATCATAAACACCTTTCTGATGAGAGCGTTAGAAATGTTGGAACAACAATTAAGAAAAGCTTAAGCGCCACTGTTCCCAACCAACCTTTAACAATTTTTTTAAACCTTCAATCCTATTTAAAATGGCCAACGTAAAATGGAAAATTGATCCTACCCACAGCGAAGTTCAGTTTAAGGTAAAGCACCTGATGATCACCACTGTAACAGGTTATTTCAGCAGCTTCGATCTTGTGGCAGAAACCGAAGACGAAGAATTTAATAACCCAACTGGTGTTGTGTTTACGGCAGACATAGATTCTATCAGCACCAATAACGAGCAACGTGATACGCACCTGAAGTCACCGGATTTCTTCGATGCCGGTAATCACTCCCAGCTAAGGTTTGAGGGAACCAGGTACGAACATATCTCTGGCAGCGAATATAAACTGCACGGCAATCTTACCATTCGCGGCAATACCAAGCCAGTAACAGTTAATGTAGATTTTGGAGGTATTGTGGTAGACCCTTATGGCCAGACAAAGGCAGGTTTTACGGTAACGGGTAAAATTAACCGTAAAGATTTCGGTCTAACCTGGGATGCTGTAACAGAAGCCGGTAGTGTGGTGGTGAGTGATGAGATCAGGCTTCAATGCGAAATCCAGCTGGTGAAGCAGGGATAAATGATTCGTTTAATATTCTTTAACTGCTTATATCACATAAAATCGCCTGCTCCTTTATTAGGAGCAGGCGATTTTTGTATATGCTCTTGCACAAACTAACCTGCGCTATACCTCTTAGAGATTAGCCAGTGCTATGTTGTTTTCAGAAGTCCCCACGGGTCTTAACGAGCAGATGTCTGTTAATGATGGTGACCGCCCTCGCCATGCACGTGGCCGTGGCTGATTTCTTCCTGGGTGGCCTCTCTTACCTGTACTACCTCACCGGTAAAATGCAGGGTTTTACCCGCTAACATATGGTTAAAATCCATCTTTACAGTATCGTCTCCTACCTCCAGTACTACTGCCTGCAGCGGACTTCCATTCTGATCCTGAAGCGGAATCACATTTCCTTCTACCAGCAGGTCTTCCTGTAATTCACCATTTACTTTGAAAACATCTTTTGGAAGATCTACAATTGCCTGTGGATCACTTTCGCCGTAACCGTCTTCCGGATTTACGGTAATATCGTACTTTTCACCAGGTTCCTTGCCTACCAATTGTTGCTCAAAGCCCGGGATCATCATTCCTACGCCCACCAGAAATGTAAGAGGATTGCTTTTATCAGTTTGTTCTACCATTTCACCCTCTACTTCCAATGCATAGGTTACTGATGCTACGGTGTGTTTGTCGATTTTCATGTAATTATTTAAAAAGATGTGCTAAACAACGTAATTAATGTCAGCAGCACAAAAAACAACAGCGTAAAAAAAACAGATCTAAATTTTTAAGCTTGCTAAATAGCTCTGTTCCTTTAACAAAGGTGCATAATTTTTCATGCCTGTTTAATTAGAATACTGGGCACTTAGAAAAATGTTTAACACATTCTGAAGCATCCGCATTTTTGGCCCATCAGGGCCAGTGTTATTTCTCCGGCCCTTCTGTTTATCAGCATTTTTCAGGCTGTATTATGACAAATTTGTTTTTAATCTTCTGAACAAAGGCCGCTGCAGGATATTTATGCATATGCAACAGAAAGTGTAATTCAGCATTACAACCTAAACCTATACAAATGAAATATAACAACTTAGGAAATACCGGTTTACTGGTTTCGGAACTTAGCTTTGGCACCATGACCTTTGGCGGAAAAGGCTACTGGACTGCCATAGGCCAGCAGGGCCAGGAAACAGCTGATGAACTAATCAAAACAGCAGTAGATGCAGGCATTAATTTTATAGATACCGCGAATGTATATTCCGAGGGCCTATCCGAAGAAATAACAGGTAAAGCCATCAAAAAACTGGGCATTAACAGGCATCAGCTGGTGCTGGCTACAAAGGTGCGTGGCAAAATGGGAGAGGGTCCCAATGAAACCGGCTTAAGCAGGGGGCATATTATGTGGCAGGTAGAAGAAAGTCTGCGCAGGCTCAATACAGATTATATAGATTTGTACCAGATACATGGCTTTGATCCTGTTACCCCGCTTGAAGAAACCCTGAGGGCCCTCGATGACCTGGTGCGCAGCGGAAAAGTGCGCTATATTGGTTGCAGCAATCTGGCTGCCTGGCAGATCATGAAAGCACGGGCTTATTCAGAACAGCATGGGCTCTCAAAATTTATTTCACTGCAGGCTTACTATACCATAGCCGGGCGCGACCTGGAGCGTGAGCTGGTGCCGTTGCTGGAAGATCAAAAAATGGGTCTGATGGTATGGAGTCCGCTGGCCGGAGGTTTGCTTAGCGGTAAATATAAAAGAAATGAAGAAGGGCCTGAAGGTTCCAGAAGGGTGAATTTTGATTTTCCGCCCGTAGATAAGGAAAAAGCCTTTGATATACTGGATGTTATGCATGGAATTGCCGATGATAAAGGCATGAGTGTGGCACGTTTGGCCTTAGCATGGCTGTTGCAGCAAAAAATAGTAAGCAGTGTAATTATTGGCGCAAAGCGAGCAGAACAGCTGGAAGATAACCTGAAGGCGGTAGAAGTTGAATTTAGCCAGCAGGAGCTCGAATTGCTGGATGAGGTAAGTAAGCCTGTACAGACTTACCCGGGCTGGATGATTGAACGCCAGTCGAATGACCGTAAAGAACAACAGCAAAACAGCTAAATACCGCTTTTTTACCTGTTAAGCTTGTTCCTGTTTATAGACCTCCCTTGTGTCAGGGGAGGTTTTTTTAAGCACCATAAAGTTACTGTTGCAACACCAGCCGGGGTGTAATAAAAGTTTGGAAAGAGCATCAAAATGTCTTGTGTTAAGTCTTAGATTTTTAGAATAAATTTCACAATTTTGCCCAGTAAATTCTTTCTGTTATGAAATTTAACAAACTAGCCCTGGCATTTCTGATGGTGCTGATTGCAACCACAGGTTTCGCACAAAAGCTCAAGCTTACTTCTGGTAAACTTGATTTCCTGAAAGACCAAAAGACCATTAACGTAATCTATGATTATGGAAACATGGGAGTTGGTAAGTTTGACAAGGAGGAGGATTACGTTAACGAAAAGGTAAGCGATTACAACCAAAAGGAAGCCGGCAAAGGCGACGAATGGAAAAAGAACTGGATTGCAGACCGTAAAAACCGTTTTGAACCCCGTTTTGAGGAGTTAATGAACGCACACCTGGAGAAGTATGATGTTGCCGTAGGCAGCTATCCTGATGCAGAATACACCATTGTATTAAAAACCGTGTTTACTGAGCCTGGTTTTAACGTAGGTGTTATGCGCAGGCCTGCTTTTGTTAACCTGCAGGCTGTTTTTGTAAAAACAGCTTCACTCGCAGATCAGGTAGCAGTAGTAACGATTGATAAAGCTCCGGGCAGAGACGCAATGGGCTTTGACTTTGACTCTGGCTATAGAATCCAGGAGTCTTATGCCAAAGCTGGAAAAGAGCTGGCCCAGTACATCAATAAAAACGTAAGAAGATAATTGGTATCCTTGTACCGAAAAAAGGCCTGCAGCACCACTGCAGGCCTTTTTTGTGCTTTAAAGGCCTGAAGTTCATACTAGGGACGTGAGTCAATCGCGGGCTTCCGGATCAAAAGGCACAGCTTTAACGGCAACCCCCAATAGGCCTGGCCGTTAAGAAATACTGTTAAATCTAAAAAGGGTTAAAACAGGCTCTGTTGTATAAGCTTGATCAATAACATGAACATTAAATGGATTAAATGGGGGCTGGCGGCATCTGTTGCCGGAGGAGCGTGTCTTCTGCTGGATTCATTATTTTTTGAAAAATATTTTTTTGAATGTAATCACTTTAGTATTGGCAGCAAGGGCAGGCACAAAAAGCTAAAGCTTGCACTCATTACGGATCTTCACATTAAAAGAACTTACTGGCCCTACTACGAAAAGCTGGCCAATAAATTAAATAAATTACAGCCTGATCTGATCCTGATAGCAGGCGACACACTGGATGGCTACAGTAATCCGGCTACCGTAGATAAGTTTCTTGGCCGGATTAGTCCCGGTATCAGAAAAGTAGCAGTACCGGGAAATCACGATCACATGGATTCAATAAGCATTAATACGCTAAAAGAGATATATGCCCGCCATAACTGTGATTTGCTGATCAACAAGACCCAAAGCTACAATTTGCAGGGAGAGCGGTTTGTGATAACGGGGCTTGATGATTTTATAGAATCTGATTCCTGCTTTCTGGAGGCTGTGGAGGGAATAGGAAGGGAGGAACACCATGTTTTGCTGCTCCATAGTCCCTTACAGCAGGAGCCTGTTTTAGCCAGGCTGGATGAGCTTAACCAATCCCGCAAACCGGCTGAGCAGCTAAACATCAGTTATATCTTTGCCGGGCATAATCATGGTGGCCAGGTCAGATTTTTAAACCTGGTACCTAAGCTGCCCCGTATGTCGGGACCCTATGTCAATGGCTGGTACAATCAGCAGCAACCCTACCTTTATTTGTCTAAAGGTTTTGGTACCTCCACATTGCCCTTTCGTTTTGGCGCCAGATCAGAACTAACCCTGTTTGATTACTGGGTCTGATGCTTCAGGTTAAAATTCCCGGATCCGGCATAAATGGCCATATAAACTTTATGACTTAAACCAGATAACAGGCGGGGGAAAAAAAGCCATACTATCTTTGCTCCTGACTGCTTTTATCTGCCTTTGCTTTTGCATCTCGCTCAGCATTCGTTATTTTGCAGTTCATGATCTTATCTTAACTAATAATTTTTTAAACTCTGGATGGTGGTTTTCGTTACAGTTTCAGCAATCCAGAAAAGAAGAGCTAAATTTTATTCTCATTTCGGACTTATGAATATTCATACATCAGCAACGCTGTCTGTTTAAGTTCTTTATTTACAGCTTAGCACTATTCCTTAAGTAATGCTTTTCTGTGAATGCTGTACAGGTTTAGGAAAAGCAGCTTTTCAAAGGCTGCACCTGCTTTTTTACCATAGATAAAGGAGCGTTTCCCAGATCCGGGAAATAACGTAAAGTTTAAGTTTTTACATAAAAAGAATTGTTAGTCAATTTGAAGGCCTTAACAGTTGAACGTCCAGACTACACGGACCTATCCGCCTCTCATAAAAGCACCGCAGTGTACCAGTACCTGCTATGGATTATGATAGGTGCAGGCATATTTCTCCGCTTTTTCCACTACTTCGATAATCGCTCCCTGTGGATTGATGAGGTATACTTATCTACCAGCCTGATCAGGATGAGCTTTTGGGAGCTCACCAGCCCGTCGCTGGATTTTCAGCAAAAAGCACCTTTGGGGTTTCTGTGGCTGGTAAAAGCCTGCGTGGTGTTGTTTGGTAAAAAAGAAATGGCGCTGCGGCTTATTCCCCTGATATCGGGAATTGCCTCACTGTTTGTATTTCTGCCTGTTGCCCGTTATTTCCTGAAGCCACTAGGGGTAATGCTGGCCATGGGATTGATGGCCCTTGCGCCGGTGCTGGTTTACCATGCTGTAGAGATAAAGCAGTATAGCACTGAAATGTTTGCAGCTGTCATGAGCCTGTACCTTTATACCCGCTACCAGGGACGCTTTGACAAAAAATCGCTCTTACTGTGGGGCATCTGGGGAGCACTGCTGCTGTGGTTCTCCTATTCGGCCATTTTCTTCCTGGCAGGTATCGCCATTGCTGTAAGCTTGTATTACCTGATCCGTAAGGATTGGAAAGCACTTTTTCTATCGATCATTCCTTTTACATTCTGGCTCCTGAGCTTTGGGCTTAGCTTTTACCTGTTCATCTCCAGGCAGGCCGATGCCGAGTGGCTGGTGGTGTGGTTCAGGGAGCGGCATGGCTTTCCGCCACTCAATGCCTCGGCTGTTGCCTTTCTTGGCTGGCTGTTCCAGTCGTTGTACAGAATGATGATATACCCCCTGGGAGTGTTATGGAACGCGGAAATTTTCAATGAAGTTAGCAATGCAGCCGTTAAGTTTTTCCTGAAGATGTCAGTAGTCATGTTCCTGTTCTGGGGCATTGGTTATGCAGCAACTTTCAGAAGGAACAGAATGGATTTCATGGTGTTGCTTATTCCATTTGTACTTACACTGCTGGCTACAGTGCTTCAGAAATATCCGTTTTACGACAGGTTGCTGGTTTTCCTGGCGCCAATACCTATTTTACTGCTGGCCCATGGCTGCCAGAAAATAACCGCTTACCTGCCTGCAAAAGTGGGCAAATTACGTTATGCGCTGCCGGCCATACTTCTTTTATGGCCTGTGTACACTTCAGCAGAGCAGATGCTTAATACTGATTTATTTGGAGAGTATAAAAAATCATATTACCGAGATGGCATCCTGTACATGCACGAGCATATGCAGGAGGGAGATGTGGTGCTTCTATACTGGAATGCCAGGCCTTTCTTTCAATTCTACAATGCCTCTTATGATCTTAATATAAAGGGTACTCAGCTTAGCGATGTAAGGCTGATATCCGAAGATGCCGATGATTACCTGAACAGGCTAAGACCAGATTACCAGGACGCCATAGGTAAAAAGCGGGTTTGGTTTGTGTATGATCCCTGGCTGGTACTGGAAATTGGCGATTACGATCACAGGCCTGCCTGGTACCTGAAGAAAGACGTTCAGGGAGGGATTCTACTCCATAAGGATTTTACCACTATAGGTAAGGAAATCGATTCTTTTCTTAGGGAGGATATTGAAGTTCGCTTATATGACCTGTCAGGCCAGCAGTAAGCTGTGTTTCCTGCATCAGGATAATCTGTTAAAGCAACAAACCCAGCCTAAAGCAGGCTGGGTTTGTTGTGTCTGGTAGGGCATCTGGCTTGTGTGTATGCTGCAGCAATAGCAGTAATATGGCAGGCCTTACAGTTTATGCCCCTTGTTCTTCTTTCTCATTTACTACAATTCTTTCTATCTGGTCTCCGGGGCGTATCTGGTCAATTACATCCAGGCCCTCCACCACTTTACCAAAAGCGGTATGCTGGCGGTCCAGGTGCTTTGTGTTCTGGCGGTTGTGGCAGATAAAGAACTGCGAACCGCCTGTGTTACGGCCGCGGTGCGCCATGGACAGTACGCCACGATCGTGGTACTGATTATCGCCCTCCAGCTCACAGGGAATGGTGTAACCAGGCCCGCCGGCACCGGTACCATCGGGGCAGCCTCCCTGCACCACAAAGTTTGGTATAACCCTGTGGAAGGAAAGACCATCATAATAACCTTTTTTGGAAAGATCAACAAAGTTCTTGACAGTGCCAGGTGCATCTTTCTCAAAAAATTCAACCTTCATCACACCTTTATTCGTATGAATTTCTGCGGTTTTCATATGCTATCGTATACTGATTAATAAAATAAGTTTCTGCTGCAAAGATAGGCATATCAGCTAAAGGATAAACCGCTGCAGCCGGAATTCACACAACCAAAACAGACTATGTATAAATATTATTATATATTCGCCGCTTTTCTGTTCTGCGCCTCCTGCTCACAGGAGAATGCACAGACAGCGCCTGATACCACCACAGGCCCTGCCGCACAGACTACAAATTCAACTGAACAGGTAGCAAGAGAAAATACCGCTGCTGACGCAGATGGGGCCATGAGAGCTGCCAGGGTAAACTTTGAGCGTCAGTACCCCAATGCCACAGATGTAGAATGGGAGGAAGACGCTAACGGCTATTACGAAGCAACCTTTAAGCAGGATGGAAATAAGCTAAGGGCAGATTATACACAGCAGGGCGCCTGGGTGGAAACCGAAACAAGCCTGAAATATGATGATCTGCCAAAAGCTGTACAGGAGGTGATAGAATCAGATTATAACAAAGATGAAATCACTGAAATAGAACTGGTGCAGCACTCGGACAGGGGAGAATTTTATGATGTGGAGTTTAAGCAAAAAGGCAAAAATATGGACGTGGAAATACGCGATAATGGCGAGGTGATCAATCAGTAATTGAGATTTTCCATTAACCCCTGTCCCTCTGAACCGTACCATAAAGTATTAAGAACCACTAAATCTTAGCTTATGGAAAATTTCGTTTTATTATATCATTTCGATGACAAGAATATAGAAAAGTCTTTTGAGAAGGAAATTCATAACAGCTTTCCCCGCCACAGAATCGAGGAAAATGGTGACTTCCGGTACTTTGGTTTTGCAGATCGTGCAGAACCAGGTGTTGTAGACAAGCTTAACACTGTATTAAGCAGGGTAGATAACAGCATGAAAGATTATGTTGCGCTCTATCATGCCAATAAAGAAAATACGGATAATATCACCCGCCAGATGCTGGTAGGCCATGATAATGTGCTGGAAACCAAGGTGGAGAATTTATCTTCCGATGCCCATCGCGGCAGCCTCACCAGGTTACTTGATTTCGATTATGTAAAGGCGATGCCTAATCCTGATCAGAAAGACTAAAAAGGCCAGATTACCTGATAAGTCTTAAAATGGAGTCTTCATGAATAATCCTGAAGGGCTAATTGATAAAAAGCAGCCCCGGTAGTACTACCAGGGCTGCTTTTTTAATCATCAGAAAAATCTTTAACCTACTGATCCCCTTTTCTCAATATCAGGTAAAAAGCCTGTTACCAGGCCCAGGAGGGGTAAAAATGAGCATATGGCAAATACATACTGAATGCTGGTATGGTCGGCCAGGGCTCCAAGTACGGCAGATCCGATGCCGGCCATGCCAAATGCAAATCCAAAGAACAGTCCTGAGATCATGCCTATCTTGCCGGGCACCAGCTCCTGTGCGTACACCAGTATGGCCGAGAACGCAGAAGAGATGATTACGCCAATGCACACGCTTAGAACGCCCGTCCAGAACAGGTTGGCGTAGGGGAGCAGCAGCGTAAAGGGAGCTGCTCCCAGTATAGAGATCCAGATAACATATTTACGGCCTATGCGGTCGCCAACAGGGCCGCCTATAAAGGTGCCTGCCGCCACGGCAAACAAAAACATGAACAGGTAAATCTGCGAGCCTTGTACCGATACCCCGAATTTGTTGATCAGGTAAAAAGTAAAATAGCTGTGCATGCTGGTCATGTAAAAATACTTTGAGAAGATCAGCACCATGAGGATAAAGAGCGAAAAGGCTACCTGTTTTGGCGCCAGATTATGCTGTTGCTCATCTTGTCCATTAGCAGCAGGTTTTTTCTTTAGCCTGTATAAATTATTCTGATACCAGCCTCCCAGCTTTGATAAAATGATGATGGCTACCAGTGCGGCCAGCGAAAACCAGATGATGTTAAACTGGCCATAGGGTACGATGATGAGGGCAGCGAGCAGAGGGCCCAGTGAGCTGCCTGCATTACCACCTACCTGGAAGAGTGACTGGGCCATGCCGTGCCTGCCCCCGGATGCCATACGGGCCAGGCGCGATGCTTCGGGATGAAATACGGCAGACCCCATACCAATAAGGGCCACCGATACCAGCACCAGTGAAAAGGTATAGGCCTGGGAGAGCAGCACAAGGCCCAACAAAGAAAAGCCCATGCCTATGGCCAGGGAGTAGGGCTTGGGATTTCTGTCGGTATACATACCCACCACCGGCTGCAGCAGCGAGGCCACCATCTGAAAGGTAAGGGTAATAAGCCCCACCTGCGTAAAGCTGATGCCCAGCGATTCTTTTACAAGCGGATATATGGAAGGAATCAGCGACTGCAGCGTATCGTTGAGCAGGTGAGCCGTGCTAAGCGCAAAAAGTACAGGAAAAACAGCCTTTTCGGCTACTTTGGTGCCTGTAACTGCCGGCTTTTCATCTATTAGTGTCGACATATCTTTAGCCAATATCTAAAAGGGCAAAGTTAAGGGAAGCAGCAGCATTCTGCTGGCAGAAAATCCTGATTTTTTTACGCTGTAAATCTTTAGAGCTGACACAGAAGGAAATCAGTTTTTTGGGAAATGTGCGCAGGAAGTTTTCTGTTTTTTATTAAATTTATTATACAATTAATGTGTAAAGGAGGTCTGCTTGCTCTATAATAAACTAAAACCTTCTGCTGCGTTTCTGCCTTATGTAAACTCTTATTTTTTCTGGGAGGATAGTACCCCGCGCACTGTGCCTTTCGAAGCAGAAAGTCCTCCCAACGGATACACCGCTTTTGTATTCAATTATGGAGATCCCTATGAGGTACATCAGCCGGAAGGGGTCTATAAAACATCTCCTGCTTTTGTGGCCGGACAAGCCACCAGCAGTTACCGGCTAGTGCTACCCGGCAATATTGCCATGGCTGGTATTGTGTTTAAACCTGCTGCAATCAACAGTATTTTTGGTTTCAGCATCAGGCACATGAAGAACAGGCGGATTGACCTGGAAAGCCTGCTGGGTCCGGAAATTTTGACGATTCCAGAGCAGCTGGCAGAGGCAGCCGGCCTGGAGGAAAAAAAGGGAGTACTGGAAGAGTTTCTGATGCACCAGCTTAACACCAGAAATGTAAAGATGAATTTTGTGGATGAGGCTGTGGAGCTGATGATACAGCATAAAGGCAGGATCAACATTCAGGAACTTGCCGATCAGCTGCATGTTTGTAAGCGGCACTTTCAGAGAAGCTTTCTGCAAAAGGTCGGGCTTAATCCTAAAGAGTATGCAGTGCTGCTGCGTCTTGGCAATGTGTGCAATCTGCTTATTCATCAGCAGGAAATTAACTGGCATGATGTTATTCTGGATGCCGGCTACTACGACCAGGCACATTTTATCAAGGACTTTTCCAGCTTTATCGGCCGAAATCCTTCCGTATACTATAAGTTTAATAAAGAGCTTCTTTCACAGCTTAACCGATAGTTTTTTAGGAGATTAATTTCAAAAAGTCTCTTTTTTACAATATTACCTCCTGGGCTGCCTGTTATTTTTATCCTAATATTCAATAAAAATTATTTATGGAAGCTATCGTACAACTCCAGGAGCATGCTGCGGCGCTGAATTTTTTTAACCGCTACAACGAGCGTAAAATTGAGAAGATGATGGAGCTTTTTTCTCCCACAGCCGTAGCTGTATTTATTCCGCTGGGAGAAGATGGGGCCGGGCCTGTAGATGGCATTGGCCGGCATTTGTGGACAGGCCTGATCGATTCCTTTCCGGATATCAGCAACACCATCAAAAAATCAAGGGTGGATCAGCATGGTAGTCTTATTTGTGAGGTAACCATTGGTGGAACCCAAGCCAAGGATTTTGCAGGAATCTCCAGCAAAGGACTCCGCTTTGATTCCGATCATATTTTTATCTTTCGTTTCAATGAGCAGGGCTTAATAGAAAGTATTTCCATCAACTGGGATCATCAGGATTTTTGCCGGCAGCTGGGAGCATCAGCATAATCTGCACACCCTCTCACCAGCAGGAGAGTAGGGGCCTCTTTACTCCTCCTGCTTGTTTTTAAGGGTTGCATCGAAAATGGCCATACCGGTGCATTCTTTCTTATCAAGGGTAACTAACCCTGCACCGCATTCCATGTCATGCTTAATGGCCTGCATAATTTGCTGAAGCATCTGCTTCTGCCCGCCTTTTATGCGGTACAAGCTGTTTCCCAGAGCAGGTTTTATCCCATTTTTAGCCTATCTGCGGCACCGCCCGCTTCTCTAACAGGTACATTTAACCGGTTTTACCATGAATGTTTTTACCGCCTCTGCCATAGCAGTTTACTTATTCTTTGTTATTGCACCTGCTGCGCTGTGTCAGTCTACAATTAAAGGAAGGGTTACTGATGCTTCAGGCAGTCCTGCTGCTTATACAAATGTGCTGCTCATACATGCTGCAGATTCTGTTCTGGTAAAGGGTGCCGTGGCCGACGCTAACGGATACTACCAGCTAAGCTCAGTAGTACCGGGAAATTATAAGCTTTCGCTGCGCCTGATGGGTTACCGCACCAGCACCATAGCACCTCTTGCAGTAAAAGAAGCTGGTGGGGAGCTCAACTTAGGAAACGTTGTGCTGGAAGAAGACACGGAACATTTAGAGGCAGTGGTGGTAGAAGCGCAAAAGCCGCTTTTTGAGCAGCAGCCCGATAAACTGGTCATTAATGTGCAAAGTAGCATTAGCGCGCAGGGAAGTACCGTGCTGGAGGTGCTGGAAAAATCTCCTGGAATAGCAGTAAACCGGCAGAATGGCAGCCTATCGATGAATGGAAAAGAAGGGGTGCTGGTACTGATCAATGGCAAAGCCAACCGGCTGCCTGTGTCGGCACTGGTGCAAATGTTAAGTGGCATGAATGCTGCAAATATTCAAAAGATAGAGCTGATTACCTCGCCACCGGCTAAATACGATGCTGAAGGTGATGCAGGTCTGATCAATATTGTGCTGAAAGAACATGAGGATGCAGGCACCAGTGGCACACTTTCGATCACAGCGGGCTGGGGACATGCCGAAAAAACAGGGACCAGCTTATCTGTTAATCACCGTACTAAAAAGCTGAATGTGTATGGCGACTATTCCTATTTCCGCAACCACACCAGCGCCATTTTTGATAATTACAGAATTGTAAATAATAGTGGGGTAGTAACCGAAACCTACGCAAAAAGTCTCCGGAATCCAGTGATTACAAACCACAATGCCAGGCTGGGGCTTGATTATACATTAGGCAAACGGACTGTGGCAGGCGCACTTGTATCGGGCTACAGCAACAAATGGACCATGGATGCTCAAAACGGCATACGCATAAGCAGCAACCATCAGGGTACAGAGCTGATTGATATGTCGATAGATGAAGTAAACCACTGGACCCATGCCTTGGCCAATCTTAACCTTGTGCATCAGTTTAGCACCAGCCAGTCTGTAAGTGCAGACCTGGATTACCTGTACTATTATGATGATAACCCCAGCGATTACCAACTGCTGTATGCCGGAGCAGTGGGTAAGCCGGCAGAAAGCAGTACGATCAGGGCGGGCAAGAAAACTCCTATCAGCATATGGGTAGTTAGAATTGACTATACCCTTAAGGTGGGCAAAGATGTGAAAATAGAAGCAGGACTAAAGTCTGCAATCTCCCGCTTTACGAATGATGTAGCAGTAAGGCGGTTGGAGCAGCAGCTGTGGATTTCCGATCCGGCATTTACCAATGTTTATCAGCTTCGCGAAGATGTAGGAGCAGCTTATGCTCAGGCATCTGCACAACTGGCGCCCGGTCTGGATCTGGCAGGAGGGTTGCGCTATGAGTTTACCAATACCAGCCTGAACAGCCGCACTGAGAAAGGACTTGTGGACCGGGAGTGGGGTAATTTTTTCCCCAGTCTAAGCTTGGCTAAGAATTTCAATGTATATCACAAAGCCAATATTTCCTACAGCAGGCGTATTTCCAGGCCGACTTTTAACGATATGGCTCCCTTCATCATTTTCATGGATCCCTACACGTTTTTTTCAGGCAATGCCTCCTTACAACCTGCACTAACAGATGCCATCAAATTTGATTATGGCTTTAAGGACAAGCTGCTTTCCCTGCAGTACAGCTACGATGATAATGCCATTGCCAGCTTTCAGCCAAGTGTGGATGAGGATGCCAATACACAGACCTTTGCTTCTCAAAACCTGAACTTTAAAAAAACACTGGCACTTACCCTTGCAGTACCTGTAGCTCCCTTTAAGTTTTGGGAAATACAAAACAATCTGATGCTATTTCACCAGAACCTGTCGGCCAGCTACAGGCAAAAAGAAGTGAGGTCTGAGATGTTCAGCTATCGTATCAATACCACCCATAACATCAGGCTGCCCAAACATTTTTCGCTTGAAGTTTCCGGCTTTTACCAGTCTCCTGCCTTGTATGGTATTGCTAAATTTAATGCTTATGGCGCTGTAAATGCAGGGGTCCAGAAAAAGCTGGCAAATAACAATGGTACGTTATCACTATCGATCAGAGATATTTTCTGGACCTATACCTGGGGTGGCAGTATGGATATGCCCGAAGAAAATCTGATGGGTAATTTTAATTATTATTATGAACCACGGGATGTAAGGCTCTCCTACACGCTCAATATTGGTAACAGGGAGCTGAAATATGCCAGAAAAAGAAAGGTTGGCTCTGATGAAGAACGTAGCAGGGTATCAAATTAATCAGGATTAGCTATGGTCATCTTGTCAGATAAGAATAGCATTATTCCAGGTATAAACATTGACAAAATGTCATTTTAAACTGAAAAAATGTACGAAACCCTGACAAATTGTTTAATCCAAACCCCTCTGTTTAGGCAAATAGCCCTCATTATCGCTTTGGTACAGGTCTTGCTCTATGTTAAGTGTCGTTTTGATCATCTTTTTTGATGTACTAACCATGTTTGAACAAAAGAAAAAGGAGGTAATTATGACAACACTAGCAAGATTCAATAATGGAAGCATGCTTCCAGGGTTCTTTGATCTGACCAGGGATTGGTTAGATTGGAACAACGCAAATTACTCAAGCACAGGCAGCAGTCTTCCTGCTGTAAACATCCGCGAAACCGCAGAAAGTTTTCAGGTAGAGATGGCAGCACCCGGAATGTCTAAAAAAGACTTCAAAATTGAGCTTGATAATAATTTGTTGACTATTTCATCTGAAAAAAGAACAGAAAACGAGCAAAAAGAGGATGGACGCTACACCAAGCGTGAGTTTAGCTATCAGGCCTTCCAGCGCAGCTTTAGCCTGCCTAAGGAAGTGGTAGATGCTGACAAAATTGAGGCTAAATATGAAGATGGTGTGCTTCGATTAAACATCCCTAAAAAAGAAGAGGCAAAACCTCGTCCACCAAAACAAATATCCATTCGCTAATTAGCCTTACAGAACAGAAGAAGGGCCGCTAAGGCCCTTTTTTTATGCAACTATTTCAGTAAACTGCTATCAATGCCTGTAGAATGTTCACAGTAGAGGTTCATCGGCAGCAGCAATGTCATATTTTAGCTGTAGCAGTTCTGAATTAAGATTTAGGGGGCTACCCAGCCTACCAAACCATCTCCTGTTCTTACCAACCTGAAATTTTGATACTGAGCCAGTACCTCAACACTGGAAGGCTCCTTAAAATAGGTAATAGGCACTGCATCAGGTTTGGCTGCTGACAGGAGCGGGGCCCGGGCCGATATTTCTATGGCACTGCCGCCCGTTGCCGGACTGATTAACTTTTTGCTGATGTAACCCTGCTTCTGACTGGCAAGCCGTACCCGGTACCAGTCGCCGCTCTGTCCCAAGATCTCTACATAGGTATCCCTGGTGAGGCCCTCGAGGACGGGGTGCTTTTCGCCGGGGCCAGTTCTAAAGTTTGCTTTTAAGGTATTAACTTTAAAAGGCTTTGCCATCACGGCGGTATCCAGCGGAAGCGCAGTGGCTGCTATCTCCATGGTGCGTATGTAGTTAATGGGGTCTTTGCTGCCCCGCTGGTAAATACCAAAGTGGAGGTGTGGCGGGGTGGTGCGGGCGTTGCCGGTATTGCCTACCAGCCCCAGGGTATCGCCCTGCACTACTTTTCTGCCGGTTTGTACCAGCTGTGAATCCAGGTGGGCAAAATAATATACCTGTCCCCGGGCCTGATCCTGCATCCAGACTACTTTGCCACCCAGGTTGTTGGTGCCCACTCTGGAGATGTAACCGTTGGTAGGCGCTATAACGGGCGTTCCCCTGGGTGCAAAAATATCTACTCCTTCGTGGCTTCGCCTTCCGCCATCACGGTCAACACCATACAGGCTGCCAATTGAACGATTGGATGCTCCCGATACAGGATTGACCAAAGCCGGACTTGGCGATATGCTGATGGTATAATATGCCCTGGTGAGTAGTTCGGGCTGCAGGCGCAGTAAGGCCCGGCCATCATTGCGAAATTCATGGCTTAGCTGGAAAATGGTATCTCCTACGGATACTGTGTGTGCTGCCAGCTGCCATTCGCTGTTCTTCATTATGTACAGGTCCAGAAAGAGCCTGGCATTTGCCTCGGCTTCGCTTTTACCAGTGATGGTAAGTACCTGCCCTTCTCGCACCTCAAATCGGTAAGCACGCGCAGCGGGCTCACCGGCGCTGAAATAACCCGCCTCACTCATGGGCAGGTTTACAATAACAGAATCATTAAATACCTGTTGTCCTGCTGCAATCCAGGCCCTGGCCATAGGTGTATTGTTCAGTTCAGCCTTTTCCAGCGACCTGATGTATTCTTCATAAGGAGTGGTTCTGGTAAATGCCTGTTTGATTGATCCGTTGCAGCCGGCAAGTAATAAGATTAATATACTTAAGTAAAAAAGTCCGTTTCTCATATTTTCAGAAACGGTACACAAAAAGTTTTAGTTTATCCTAATTGCTTTCAGCGGGCTGCAATTGCGCCATTTCCTCTTCTGTAAACAGGCGGGAGCGGATCAGGAACCGGATGCCCAGGTGGATCTCAAGCGAAAAGCTGGATCCCCGGCCGGGAGTGGTGTCCAGGGTTAGCTGGGTGTGCTTCCAGTACTCATACTGATCGCGGCTCATATAAAAATCACAGCCGTGGACCTCACCCAGCAGCACATCGCTATCTTCGGCTTTGAACTACTTAACTTTTTTGAAAGCACATAGGCTGTGAGTAGTTGCAACCGCCGCCCCTCTGATGAAACATCAAAGGCCCTACATGTCGCGCAGCCTATCAATTACATCTCTGGCGCTTTGGGTAATTCGTAAGTTCAGAGAAGAATTTGGTTATACGCCTGCAGATTATATCCTGAAAGAAAGGATCAGGCTAGCAAAAGAATACCTGGGCAACAGCCGCAACAACGTTACCCAGGTGTGTTATATGGCGGGCTTTCAGAACCTGAACTACTTTATCCGTGCCTTTAAAAAAGAGGTAGGTATTACCCCAAAAGCTTATCAGCAAAGGTAGCAACAAATGGCAGGGGCAGCTACACATAACAGCATCAGCAGCAGCCTTATGTATTGCCGGCACTAAGCCGTGGCCCGAAAAGCGGTGAGCTTTACCACCTGCTTATTTGACTTTAACATCGCTGATCACAAAGCGGCTTCTGGGAATGGTAGGCATCCTCACCAGGCTAAAGCCAAGGTCCTGTTCAGGTACCCTGTAATTGATTTTATTGGCCAGTATGTTAATGGCCTGCTTCATAACTTCTATGGTGATCCATTCGCCCGCGCAACGGTGATTTGCCATAAAATCTCCTCCGCCCTGTGGGATAAAATTAAAAGGACTGCCATTCCAGTTTCTGAAACGTTCGGGCCAGAACCTGTCGGGTTCCTCCCACTGTTTTTCATCACGATTGGTTCCCCAGATATCCAACAGTACCAGCCGGTTTTTAGGAAAATGATAGCCACCCCATTCAAAATCTTTTTTTACCCGCGCTCCCAGAAAGGGGCCAAAGGGGTAAAAACGGCGAACCTCCTGTGCAAAAATCTCTTCCATATCGGCCTCGCCAGTCTGCAGCTTTTGCCTGTACTCGGGATGCTCATGCATGGCCAGCGCACTAAAAGTTATGTAGCGGGCAATGGCCACTATAGGCCGTATAATATTAATGATTTCCACAGCAGCTACTTTCTCTGGAAGGAGCTTGCCTTTCAGGTCCTGGTGCCAGGAAAACAGATGCGCGGCGGTTCCGGGCTCGGGTGTTAGTTGTCCGCTGCGGATTTGTTTCACAATACCCTTCATCCAGTTTTCGGCTCTGGTTCTTGCCAGTCTGCCGCGCAGGTGGCGGGGTCCTATGGCCCCAAAGGCATCTACCATCAAGCCATAGTCTTTAGCCCTGTTTTTTACCTCCGACTCCTGCATGGGAACACCTGCCCATTTACTGGAAGCCCTGCACAACAGTTCCTGCACTTCATCATACAGTACCAGGCTGTCTACTGTTTCCCATTTATGGATGTACAGGCGCCAGTTATTTTCCAGCATCTGCATCAACAGTTGTATATGATCCCGCGTCATCAATGACATAAAGGCTGCTTTGCGGTGGCGGTGTGCTTCGCCATCCAGCGTTTGTACTCCTTTTTCCCCAAATAGCGTCTTTTGTATCCGCTTAGGCGCTGCCCCTTTTCGCTTAAACCGGGCCGGATCATAAAAAATCTTCGCAGCTTCTTCTCCATGCAGGCAAACAGTTTTCTGTAGCATCAACCTGGTTTCGAAAATATCTGACCCGTACCGTTGGCAGCGGTTCCGAATAAAGGGAAACCCCTCCAGCATCAGTGATAGTGTGCTATCCGGATTTTTGTCTTTAGGAATGTTGTTCATAGGTAAATCTTGAGTAAAAAAAGCAATAATTGGTTGGTGGGAAAAATCAATTGTCAGCCTGAAGTTAATGGCCTTTGGCATACTGTTACCATGCCTTATGATTTACAGCCTGCAGGCAGGTAAAAGAGCTGCAGCGGGATTTTGAGATTTATAAACTGTGCTGCCGGAGCTAAAGGGTACTGGCTGGTGAAGAACGAGCTTACCGGAAGGAATTGCATGCTGAAGGTTTAGCATCACCATCCTCTGCTTAGACCAAGTATCAGTACAATTACCAGAATAACCAGGAAAATGTAGAATAGTATTTTTGCTATCTGAGCGAAAGCAACAGCAAGGCCACCAAATCCAAAAATTGCTGAGATAATAGCCAGAATTAAAAATATCAATGCCCATTTAAGCATAATAAATTCTTTTATACTGGATTAAAAAATTGCTTTATACTGACCTAACAGCAGGCATGACCTTTTGTTTTCTCCCGGTTGTGCAGGGCAGGCACCGTATTAGAAACAAGCTAAACAAAACCAGTAAGGCATCGATTCTTTAAACGAGTACTATTAAAGTCTACACAATGGATGAAAAAGAAGAAGAGTCGTTCGGCAAAGAACTGCAGAAATTCCTGATGCAGAAAATCAGGGAACTTGGGCAATGGGTAAAACCGGACCCGACAGATAACTTATTCCTTCAGATAATTAAGATCTTCTTTAAGAGTATTGTACTGTTACTGCTTACTGCTTTTTCTCCTGTAGTAGTGCTGTTTTTGATAGGGGTATTTATTGGTGGTCTATAATATGCTGCAGCATGAAAATTCTTAAGTCACCTGTATTCATTATCTGTTGCCTGCTGTTTGTGCTGCATCAAATACTGCAGAAAGTTTTGCATGTTGATTTGGGGTATGTAGATTCTTATCTGGATAGTCTGCTGGCTATGCCAATTATCCTTACCTTATTAGTTGCAGAAAGGAGGGTGCTGTTCAGACGGGGAGAAAATTATCGATTAACAGTGCTGGATGTAGTAGTTGCTACCTTTTTTATTGCCTTCGTATCCGAAGTGATTTTCCCTGCTTTATCATCCAGGTTTACGGCAGACTGGGTCGACGTGGTTTGTTTCTGCCTGGGAAGCTTGCTATTCATGCTGTTGATTAATCCGGATCCGGCCCGCGAAAGCAGCTGAAAAGAGGATTAAGCCAGGCATCACTAACACTTGCCGGGACTAACAGCCTGTTGAAGAATACCCCTCTATACAGGCAGCCAATGCAAGAATAGAATACTGTACTGCAGCTGAAAGCTTGGCCTGCCAGCCCTTAAAATTCGAATAAAAAAACTTTGAAATCAGGATCTGGAGAGGCTAAAGCCTTGAAATATAGCAATATGATTTTTAAAACTCTTTAGTCTGGCATTCGTTTATAAAGGGAATTAAACCAGAACAACCATGAAAGGAAAGAATTTTTTAGTCGCGACCTTATTAGCAGCCGGTTATTTTTTTTCGTCCTGCTCAGACAGGACTGTAGCAACCTCAGATCAGTATCCTGCAGATGAGACCCAAACTGTAACCACCGAATCAATTGGTGCAGGGGCTGCCGGAACTGATCCTGCTAATGATGACGGAGTGATGACAAGAGAAGATGTAGCTACCACTGGCGAAGGACTTGATACAGACAGAATGGCAGCTGGTAGCTTTGATGATGCCGCTTTTGCTGAACTGCCTGCAACTACCCAGCAGTTAGTGATGCCTATGCAGGACATGATGCAACAAATGCAGGGTGTTGATATGAGTGGCAATAATATTGACGAGGCTTTTGCCCAAATGATGATTTATCATCACCAGGGTGCTATCAATATGGCCCATCAGGTAATGCAGTCTGGAGACAATACTGAAATTACTGACAGAGCCAGGCAGTTGATAACCACTAAACAACAAGAAATAGATAGACTGCAACAATTTGCAGGTAATGCCACTGGTTCCATGAACCAGCAGCAAATGGGAACTACAGGTACTACTGGAACCACTGGTACAACCGGAACCACTGGTACAACTGGCACTACAGGAACCACTGGAACAACCGGTACAACTAGCACTACAGGAACTACCGGCACAATGGGTACTACTGGAACCACAGGCAATACCGGTACAACCGGCACAATGGGTACTACTGGAACAACCGGCACCACAGGTACAAGCGGTACAGTTAGTGGTGATCCGATGCAGCAGTTAAGAGGTGCTACTGAAGGTACTATGGAGCAGTTACAGCAGGAAAGTCTGAATGGTGATGCGGATCATGACTTTGCGCATATCCTTATTCTGCACCATCAGGATGCCATAGAAATGGCTGAAGTTGCGGTGCAGCATGGTCAGAATCCTGAGGTGAAAGCCATAGCACAGCAAATAATAGAAAATAACAGAAGACAAATTCAGGAGCTGGATACCTGGAGAAGATCCAATGAAGGATAATTGACCCCGGAAATTGATCAGCGAATATGTGTACTGCAAAGAAGCCCTGGCTCATGAGCCAGGGCTTCTTTATGTTTAGAATAAAATAAACAAGTATTTTAAAGCTACAGATTTTAAGCCACTTCTTTTTTACCGCACAAGCCTGTATGCCACCACGCGGTTGTTGCTGAAAGTTGGAACCAGCAGCAAATTTTGATCAGCTATGTAGGTGATGTCGGCCGTATTGATCTTCTGATCTTTTGTATCAAGAAGCTTTACCTTGTCCTTTCCTTTTTCCACATAATAGATCTCGCCATGCCAGTTAGATACCAGGTAGCTGTTGTCGTCAACAATACCAATACCATCGCCGGCATCAATACCTGTGGCAAGCTCTTCGTTTGCACCATCCTGTGTTACTACATCGAGTGTATTGGAGGCTACCATTACATTGCCGTTGTGATAAGCCAGTCCGTTAGGGCTGTTTAAGTCCTTTTCCTTCCATACGGTTATATTTTCATTCTCCAGGGCATAGATCTTATTATCCCGCATATCTGTAAAAAGAATTTTATTATCGGCGGCTACAGGGTCGTTCAGAAATTTAGCACCTTTTACGGGGTATCGCTTCTTGATTTTCCCATCAGGATCAATGGCTACCAGCTCATCAACATTGGTTACATAAAGGGTGCCGTCCATCATCGTGATGCCCAGGGGAGCATCCAGACCCGTTGCCCATTCCTTGGTTACCATTTTGCCGTCGGTAGACATTTTTGATATATACCCCTTGCCATCTTTGTTACCAGCGTCACCTACGATGTTGCTAACGTACAACATATTTTCATCGGCATTGTAGTAAACAGATTCCGGAGTTTCAAAAACAGCTTCGGTTGCCCACACCTCCTCCAGACGTACCTCCGGTTCCTGTGCAACCGTGCTGGTGGTTGTATCCGTGGCTACCTCATTATTTGTGTTTTCGCTTTGGCTGTTGCAGGAGGCAAAAAAGAGTGCCCCTCCGGATAAGAATAAAAATACCTTTTTCATCGTGTTAAGTTTTGGTTGATTAAGCTATATACAGCGCAAGTCTGAATAAACATGGCTGTTGCAGCATAAGTTAACAGAATTTCATAAAACAGAAAAAAGGTTCCCAGCTTTACTGTTAATGAACCTGCTCCTGCATTAGTTCAGGTGCAGACACCAGCTCCTAATAATACATGCCATGCAGGCGGATTCCTCCCTTGCTGTTAACCTCCAGGGCAGGAAAAGGCAGCTTGATAAAGACCATCCCCTTAAAGAGCGTTTTTAAAAACCTGCTGTTGGTTGGAATACGGGTCCAGTCCACATCTGCTGAGAGTAAAAACTGGCGGTAGCGTTCGGCAGGGGGTATAGGGAGCCCCCGGTAATACAATCGGTTTTTAAATTCTCCATACATGCCATTGGCACTGTAGCCAACGGCTACATTTAGCCAGGGAGGAAGTTTTTGCTGCGACAGCAGCTGTTGCACTGGCATGCTAAGCCAGTAGGTGTGGGCATTATAATCCAGAAAGAGGCTTTCCAGCGGTGTATCACCCAGGTAGCCGTGAGCTTGTTTACGGTAGGGCGAGGGGGAAAAGCTGAATTTATACTTTAGCAGCTGCTGCCTGAAAAGTAGCTCATTTCCAACTACTATGGCAGATCCGGCAGCATTTGCTGCCATATCAGACCAGGAAAACCCCCAGCCCTCATAAATGCCATCGAATACCTCAATGGGAGCCTGCAGGATGAACCCCAGGCTGCCGCCCCATACCAGGGCCTTGTTCCGGGGCAAGCCTGCAGCCCGTAGCCAGTGATAACCAATATAGCTTTCGATGTAGGCTCCCCAGGCATGCCCGAATTTATCTACCTGCAGATAGCCTGCCGCATCGTTATAATAATGGAAAGGCACCCGCTCATGATCTTTGTACCAGACAAACTGCAGGTAGCTGATGCCACCAACATAAAAGGCTGCACCTGTGGCAGCAGCGGAATAAAGCTTACGCTTATTCAGTGGCGGCGATTTAACAGTATCGGCAGGTGATTGCCCATGGCACAAGGGCAGGTTGCAGATCATCAGCAAAAGCAGCAGGAGGAGGCGCATACCCAAATCTACAAATTCTGCTGTTAATTTTGGTCAAAAAGAGCCTCTGCATAACCAGGGATCTGGCTTTGCTTTTAAGTGCACACAAAGCTACACTCAGCTGTTTATTACTTTACCGGATGAAAGCTATTCTATTATTCATCTTTTCGCTTGCTCCCCTGCAGTTGCTGGCACAACCTGCCACAGAAATATACCTTTTCGAGATGAACGGTAACAGTTTAGATGGAAAAAACTTAGCGGTTGTTGCTGAGGATTTAAGCTTTTATGTGGAAATCTCATCTAAATTAATAACCCCGCCCACATAATGAAAATACCCACCAGGGCCAGTATAACGAGTAGTGGCCATATAAATTTAAGCCATACGTTATATTTAACATTCACCATGGCCAGCGAGGGCAAAATAAGGCCGGTAGGCGTGATAAAGGTCATCAGGCCAAAGCCAAATAAATATGCGTTTACAATTTCTTCGGTAGGTACGCCTACCAGTGCAGAGAGTGAGCTCATGATGGGCATGGTGACCACCGCCAGGCCGGAAGAAGAAGAGATAAAGAGTGTAAACACAAAGAAAATAAGCATCAGTGCCGGCAGGAACAGGAAACCCGACATGCCTTCTACCAGATTGGCTGCATAAAAAAGGAGCGTATCACTGATCTGCCCCTCATTCAGCACAATGGTAACACCACGGGCAATGCCAATGATCAGGGATACCCCCAGCAGATCTCTGGCGCCTGCCAGAAAGGCTTCTATAAAATTATGCTCCCCAATACGCTGTAAAACACCTATGATGATGGCCGCCAGCAGAAAAAGCGCTGTCATTTCCTCAAACCACCATCCCTGAAAAGAAACTCCCCAGATCATAACAGCAAAGGTTAGGGCGAACAGTACCAGCAATAGCTTGTTGACAGCACCCACTGCATGATACTGACTATGTGTGGCTGTTGCCGTAGAGGGGCTCGCCATCGAGGGGCTCGCCTTGCCTGGCTTATGGACCATGGAGAGGGCAGGGTCTTTTTTTACTTTTCTGGCGTAGCGTAAAATATAAAAAATGGAAATTGCCGTGCCTGCCACCAGCATGGCAAGGCGGCTGTAAAAGCCTGTAGTCCAGTTAATGCCCGCGGCATCTGATGCTACAATGGTGGCAAAGGGGTTAATGGTGGAACCCATGGTGCCAATAGAGGAGCCTATAAAAATTACTGCCACAGGAATCAGCAGGTCATAGCCTGCAGCAAGAAATACGGGCACCAGAATAGGGTAAAAGGCCAGTGTTTCTTCTGCCAGGCCAAAGGTGGTGCCTCCCAGTGCAATTAATGAGGTAACCAGTATGATCAGCAGGCTTTCACGCCCTTTCAATGTACTGGCCAGGTAACCGATACCTTCATCAAAAGCGCCGGATCTATTGAAAACACCCATGAAACCACCTATGATCAATACAAACAAAATAATATCGATGGCCTCGTACATGCCTTTGATGGGAGCAAAAAGTACATCTGCAAAGCCTGCAGGGTCAGCATCAACCTGTTTGTAGGTGCCGGGAACAGAAATGGGCTTTTTGATTTTGCCTTCGGTGAATTTTTCCAGCTCAACAGGAATGCCAAGCCGCGTTAGTACCTCCCGATCGGCCTGCATGCGTTCTGTACCTGTATTGGTAGTGAGCAGGAACTGCTGCTGGTCCTGATCATATACCAGGGTATCATAAGCGCCTGATGGAATGGTCCAGGTGGCCAGGGCACTTAGCAAAATAACGATAAAAATTACCGTATAGGGCGTAGGGAAACGAATAGAAGCGGTCATGTAGCTGTATCAGAACCGAAAGATAATGAAACTTGAAAGTTTTCTCTGATGAAATAAATCAGAATGCAGTGGTTCCTGAAAGCAGGTCAGACATTCTTATATAAATAAAGAGAGCACGCAGTTAACTGCGTGCTCTCTTTATTTATATAAGAATTGATCAGCTATTAAGTGATCAGTCGTGACCTTCCAGTTTAACAATCTTATTGTAAGTACCTAAAAGCAGGAACGAAGGAGCCCACTGACCTACAAAAAGAGCTGTTTTATCCTGACCCATCAGCTTCAGGGTTAATGAAGCAGCCATAGATCCCAATGCAGCCCACAGGAATACATCAGAAGGTACTTTAGCGGTTTGCTCCTCAATCATGGTAGCTACCGGTCCTTCTTTGTGCTCTGGATTGTTATTTCCTGTTGCTGTCCTATCTTTGAATGTTGTTCTGGGTTCCATAAAAAATTATTTTTTAGTTTAAAGAATGTTTACTGTATAGAAAACGTAGCATCTCCGAGGTTGTTTGGAAAATAGCCGCAGAATATTAAAAAACCTTTCAGTAAAGACTTCAGCCTAAAAAAGTTAATCCTCTTAAGCCCCTGTCACAGCCTGCCTTGCGGCCGGCAAAGACCAGTAATCACATCTAATTCATACCCCATACAGTTCCGCAGCCGGTATCAGCAGCCGGATCTGATTCCGGGTTTTAACAGAAATATAAAGAGCCGTTCATTGTAAAAGCCAAAAAGCTGCTGTTGGTTGTGTTTTGCTGTACAGGAAACCCAAGACAGCCATGCTGCCGTATATTAAATATGTGAGAACCTGGCAAAAACATTTTAAGTTAAAGCATTAATGTTGCCTTGCCATGTCAACAATTTCTTGTTCAATCAGTTACAAACATGTATAGCTTTGTAATTGATAGCTTACTTTTTAAAATTTTTTAAATAAGAAACAACTATGAAAAAGAGATTTTTAAAACCTATAACAATGCTGGCAATATTTGCCTTTACGGCATTTAGCTGTACCAGTACAAATGAAGCCACTGACAGATCTACAACCACTAACGAACCAATGGCAACTGGTACCACTACCGGTACTACTGGAACCGTAGGTACGACCGGAACCACTGGAACCACTGGAACCGTGGGTACAACTGGTACCACGACCAATGATCCTATGTATGATGGAACGGCTGCAGGTACAGGAATTTCAACCCAGCAGATGTCTAATGACGAAGTTGACTATGCAGATATGTTTGAAGACATAGACAACACTGAGCAGTATGACGTCCTGGCTCTTGCCCGCATGAATCCTAACTTGTCTACCTTCGTTCAGCTGGTAGAAAGTGCAAACCTGACTCCTTCTATTACTGCCGCAGGTCCGATCACTGTATTTATTCCAACCAATGATGCATTCACAAATTTGACTGCAGAACGTTATGCTGAATTAACTGACCCCCAGAACCGTGCAGAACTCATTAGAGTACTTAATATGCACGTAATGGCGCAGGAGGTTACTACTGCTAGTTTCACTGGCAGGCAGGTAATTGATCTGGCCAATGGTGAGCAGATTCGGGTAGAGACTGCTACTACCGGTGCTGGTGCAGCTCCCGGTGCGAGGGCTAATGACATTACTATTGGTGGTGCACAGATTGTGAAGCCAGATATTGAGGCTTCCAATGGTATCATACATGTAGTTGATGGTGTTTTCACCACCGAAGATGTAACAGGACCAGGAATGCAGCGATAATTGCATTATAGTGTTAAACTGTTAAAACAAAAAGCAGGGTTCTCTTTTGAGTATCCTGCTTTTTTTGTTTGCCTATCATTAACGGTGAGAAGTATAACCACCCAAAACTCCTTTTTTTGAAAGTACAATCTGCCATAACTGGTTGTTGCGGGCCCTGAAGGAGCCGGCGCTGGTCAGCAGATAGTACTTCCACATACGGTAAAACCGCTCATCATATTCTCCCTGCAGCTGGGGCCAGCTCTGGTTAAAGTTGTGGAACCAGGCCATCAGGGTGGGGTCATAATGTGGCCCGAAATTGTGCAGATCTTCCACCACAAAAAGATGCTCCATGGCAGCTCCCAGCTGTTTAAGGGAGGGAATCAGGCAGTTGGGGAAAACATATTTGTCTATAAAAGGATCGGGTGAGGTTTTAGAAAACGGATGACCGATGGTGTGTAATAGAAAAAAGCCATCTTCGTTCAGGCAGCGGTTAGCCACTTTCATATAGGCGCGCAGGTTTTTATAGCCAACAGCCTCGGCCATTCCGATGGATACAATGTGATCAAATTTCTCATTAACTTCCCTGTAGTCCTGAAAGCGGAGCTCTACAGGCAGGCCCCTGCACATTTCTCTGCCAAGTTTAAGCTGCTCATTGGAGATGGTAATGCCCACCACCCTGGCACCATATTTTTCTGCAGCAAATTTTGCAAAACTGCCCCAGCCACAGCCTATATCAAGTACCCGCTGCCCTGCCTGTAGTCCTATTTTCCGGCAAATCAGGTCCATCTTATTTTCCTGTGCCTGGTCCAGTGTATCTGCGTTTTTCCAGTACCCACAGGTGTAGGTCATGCGCTTATCCAGCATTAGCTGGTACAGGTGGTTGCCAATGTCGTAATGCCGGTGAATGTTGTCTACCGCTTTTCTTTTGGTTTGCAGGTTTATCACTTTGGCCAAAAGAATTTCCACCCAGGTTTTCCAGCCAAATTTTGCGGTCTTGTAAAGGTCTGCACGAATAACCCGGAACACAAACTCGTCTATTCGCTCACAATCCCACCAGCCATCCATATAAGATTCACCAAGCCCAAGGGTGCCCTGCTGGAGTACCCGGCTGTAAAACTGTTCGTTGTGTACCTGCAGGTCCCAGGGATTAGGGCCATTTATTTCTATGCCTGCCGGACTTAAAATTTTTGCTACATGCTGTCTGCTTTTTTGTGGATTCATGAAGAGTGGGGAGATTGGAAAAGTTTAACTATTATTGGCCTGCTTTAAATTCATATATCAATCCGAGGTTAATACCCCATTGCTTTGAGTTTCTGTTTAGATCAAATGTGGAGCCTGCAATGATATTGAAGCTTTCCAGACCACTCCAGCCCAGGCCCGGACTAAGGAAAACCTCTGTTTCATTCTCATAAGAACCAAGTACTTCCAGCATTGGCACAAAATCTCCTATGGGCAAAATAGCACCCAGGTTTGTGAAGTACTCTCTGTCACCTCCTCTGAACGCAAGGCCGGAATCCAGGTGCAGCTGTGCCCTTCCCAGCTGTGTGGCCAGCACCAGGTGGGGTTCGAACTGGTATACATGTATATCTTCTCCTTCGGGCATACTTTTCTTTTCATTCAAAGGAATGACACCTACCGCACTCACGATGGCAGCAAATTTTTTAGTATCGATCAGGTTATAGAGCAGGCCAGCTTCCAGCAGGTAAAAGGACTGGCGGTCCACATCTGTTTCAAGGGGCCTGGCTCTTCTGTTCCGGATGGATGCCTCTGCCTGCAGGCGTTCTGTTACACCATACTCTACTTCATACCTTAGGTTATAGCTGTTCAGGCCTTCTCTTTCAAAGTGGTTGCCATAAATGGAAAACTGGAATTCTTGCTTCTCCTGGTTATACACACTTTCCATAAAATTGAATTCTTTGATAGGTTCTTCAAACCCATTTTCCTCTTTTTCCTGTATATCCTGTGCCTGTAATGGCATTCCAAAAAACAGGCAAAGCGGGATGAGGATAAAAAAATTGCGGAAAATCATCTTTTACGAATAGTATACTTTATGAATACATGGTAAACCCCGCCCTTTCTTCTATTGTTTGTGCCCTGTCTGTTTTAGCTAAAGCAGCTAAAGGGGATATTTAAAGTATTTTTCATCAGGTAAAAGTCCCTGTTAGGTTCTGTATTGAGAGCAGTTTGCGAAAGTGCTTAAATAATAGGAACTTATGTAGCAGCGAAACAATATGGCAGTCGGCAGGGTGGGTGAACATCTTATAGAAGTTAATATGCTATACCAGGAAATGCTTCCTCATCCCGGGCTTAAAAAGTTTGTACTTAACTACTGGTTATTCAGGGGGCCAAACCTGCAGCAGCGGCAGCAGCCTGTTAAGCACACTGCACCTCCGGATGGATGTGTTTCTTTGATTTTTTTATATAATAATACATCAGGAAATAAAGAGGCACTTCTGATAGGGCCTTCCAGTCATGTTATCGAGTCAATAGTATATCCTGACTCCATTTGTGTTGGTGTGCGTGCATTTCCTGGCATGGCTGAAGCAGTTTTTGGTGTTGATGCCAAAGCGCTCCTTAATAACTTTGCCAGTGCCCAAACAGTATTAGGGCAAACTGGCACCCAAGGATTCTTAGACTCGCTGGCGCTTGATTTTTCAGATTTCTCACAGCTTGATGAATGTTTGTTAAAACATCTGCCGCTAAAAGCAGAGGCCCGGGATGACGAAGTGCAAAAGGCAGTGGATTCCATCATTTATAATGGGGGCAGGGGGCGCTTATCTCTGATTAAGCAGAAAGCTGCCATTAGTGAACGGCAGTTGCAAAAAAGATTTCTGCAAAAGACAGGACTTAGCATGAAAGAGTTTGCTGGCAACTGTAAAATGCGGGCAACACTTATTGAAGCATGGGTTGCCCAGAAGGATTTTTTTGACACACTTTACCAGCAGGGCTATTATGATCAGGCCCATTTTTTACATCATCTGAATAAAATAAGCAAAAGCAAGCCCGCAGCATTCAGGGAGCATGTGCAGCAAATTCTGCACCAGGGGGTAGAGCCTTTCGATATACTCATCAAATAAAGCGATGACGGGTTTTTACAATACACCTGCCTAGCAGGCATTTATCTTTACTTTTTTATCCTAACCCACAGCTCATGAAAAAGCTATTTGCATTCATTATCATTGCTATACTGGCATTATCTGTAAAGGCACAAAATCCGCATTTACCGCTTGTGCAGGAAAAGCTACAGGCACTGAAATGGCTAGCCGGTAACTGGCAGGGCAACGGCTGGATGATGAACCAACAGGGAGTGAAGATGCCTTTTGATCAAAAGGAAATCATTAGCTACAGGCTGAATAATACCATTCTGCATATTGAAGGAATAGGTACTACCGGTGACGATACCGTTCATCATGCACTGGCCATTGTATCATTTGATCCGCAGGCTGGTAAATACAATTTTACCTCTTACACACACCAGGGGGGCAGCCAGCATGATGCACTGGTGGAAGTAAAGCCCACTACACTGATCTGGAAAATGCTTACCCCTCGTGGCAGCATTCGATATACCATTGTACTGAATGAAAAAGGGCAGTGGTTTGAGGTTGGAGAATTTTCATCAGATGGAGAGAAAAGCTGGAATCAGTTTTTTGAAATGACGTTAGACAATGAAGGTTTAAAATTGTCTAATACAAAAAAATAGCTTCACTGCAGAGTTATCCTGTTTGAATTACTCCGCAGTGAAGCTCTCTTTTTTCGCTCCCACTGCTAATTATTCCTGCTGTTCGCTGCAGAAGGGAATGCTCTCCAGGCTGCCTATCGGCTGGCCGGGAGGTGCCTGTAAGAAAGAAGCAGGCTGATATTCAGCCGGGTTCTTTCTAAAATCTTCTATCTGGATGGCCAGGTAGCGGTAATGTGCACGCCATATTTCCTCCCGGGCGCTTTTTGCCTTTTCGTTTAGTGCAGGCACCAGCTGCTGAAGTTTTTGCAGCGCAACAGCCTTCACCGTTCCATGCGCATCTTCATGCTGGGAGAGGCGCATCAGGTGCTGAAGCAGCACGGCATTCACAGTCATTTGTACTGTTCCGGCATATCCTGCCTGTGCAGGTGCCTGTAATGTGGCATTCAAAGTTCTGTTCAATACAGCATCAAAGGCAGGTAATTGACTGTTACGGGCATGATGCTCCACTAACCTGTTGGCCCTTGCAGGATGCAGGAGCAGGCTAAAGGTCTGGTCAGCGGCACTCTCGGCGGCGGCCAGCGGATCGAAGGTGATGCTGTTGCGGCTTTTGATCAGCTCGCGGTGCCGGTTGTATCCCAGGGGCCGCGGTGGAATGTTTTGAATAATCTCTTCGCGAAGCGCCAATACCTTGGGAGATACTGTATTGAGCACGGCATCCAGCGCTCTTAACTGTTCTGCAGCAGGCACCAGCCGGGTGCTGATTTGCCCGTCGCCACGCAGGGCATATCGGTAGTTAACACCACCAATTAATTTTACTGCGGCCTCTGCCTGGTAGCGGTGAAAGAAGTAAAGAGGAACCAGCACTTCCTCAAGGGTAGCCAGGGGAGCGCCTGGCTTAATATTGTTCTCACCAAAATTATTAAGGGCAAGCTCCCGTATCTCCAGCACACGGTTCAGCTCCTCTACCGCATCTTTGCCATTGTCCCAGAGGTGAGCGTAAGGGTGTGCCCCTCCCTGTGGCCGTGCATCCTGGTCAGACACAAAGCTGAGGCCCTGCTGCAGGGCACCGCTGATGAGCTCGTCCAGTTCTTTTTCTTCCTGTTGATCAGGGGAAAATTGCCCGTAGCCCCATTGAATGGCTATTTTGTCCCAGGCGCCTATTTTGTTGTCATAGGCATTGTCCAGGCTAATCTTACCGCTTTCCAGTGCCGCCATGGGGTGCGGGTAGTCCATAACGGAAGCCACCTCTTCGGCACTGGAGGAATAGCTGTGTGCCAGCCCAAGGGTATGGCCTACCTCGTGTGCAGATAGCTGCCGCAGGCGGGCCAGGGCCATTTCTTCCATCGCTTTGGGTATTGCCTGGCCTTCTGCATAAGGAGCCAGCAGAGCTTCTGCAATCAGGTAATCCTGCCGTACACGCAGCGAGCCCAGCGATACATGCCCTTTGATGATTTCACCCGTTCTGGGGTCTGTAACCGAAGCGCCATAAGACCAGCCCCTTGTGGAACGGTGCACCCATTGTATCACATTGTAGCGAACATCCAGCGGATCGGCATCTTCGGGCAGCAGCTCTACCCGGAAGGCGTTCCTGTAGCCGGCAGCTTCGAAAGCTTGGTTCCACCAGCGGGCACCCTCCATCAGGGCGGAACGAATAGGCTCGGGGGCACCGCGGTCCAGGTAATAGACGATAGGCTCCACCGGCTCACTTACCGCAGCTTCAGGGTCTTTTTTGTGTAAACGGTGGCGGGTAATAAACCTTTTTTCTATTGGTTCATGAATAGGCGTTGCATAATCATAATAGGAGGTAGAGAAATACCCGGCACGGGGATCAAACTTTCTGGGTTCATAACCGGCATCGGGTAGTTGAACAAAAGAATGGTGCTGCCGCACGGTAATGCTGTTAGGAGAGGGGGCAACACTTTGTATCCATTCACCATCGGGCTGACCGGCAAAAGTGAGTGTTGCTTCAAATTCTGAATTCCTGGGAAAGTTTTTTGTACCGGGCATGTAGAGCGCCGAGCGGTCTTTGTCCAGCTTATAAGTACCCTGCTTGCTTTTCTTTAGCGCCTCCACTACCTGATGTGCGTCCTGCAGGAAAAAATCTGTTGCATCTACCAGCACCCTGTTTTCTTCTTCGGCCTCTACTTTGAACCCCCACAATACCGACTGGGCAAAGGCTTCTTCCACAGACCTTCGTTCATCTGCATTGTAGCTGATAGCACGGTAGCGGTAATTAGGTTCTACAAGCAGTACTTTTGGGCCGCGGCGGTCAAACTTAACGATGCGCTCGCCACTGAGCTGCCCGCGGTCCAGGCCAATATCATTAGAGCCAACACCGGCAGCCAGTGAAACTACGTACAGGAACTCTGTATTGAAGGTGTCCAGCAGCAGGAATATTTTATCCTGCTTTTCATCATAATAAAAATCTAAGAAGCCTTCGTGCTTTTTCAATCCTGAAAGCTTCGTCTCCAGGCTGGGTTTGGCATCTTTGTCTTGTGCAGTGGGTGTAGTGGCTACACATGAAAACAGGAAGAGCAGGAGCGGGATGTATGACTTCATGGTAAAAAAGATAAGCAGCTAAGCTACAGGAGGAGGTGCTGTAAAGCAAGATCAGGAAATGGAAATTATAGCATACAGAAGCTCCCTGCGCCGCAGAGAGCTTCTGTATGCTTGTTATCTAATGTATTTCTTCGGCAGCTGCTAGAGCTGTCTTCTCATCAGGAGGATATCTTCATCAGGAAACCTGGAGTGAAAGCGCTGATGATCCCTGAAATTCAATACCTGTCCATCATTTCTAACACTTTCAATATCGGTGATGTCCAGCGACTCTATGAGCCACCCTGCAGTTTGGGGAGGCATTGTTTTGATGATGCCCTCTTCTGGCAAGTGCAGATCCGGGGTACAGTAAAAGGCAGTGTAACCGTAGTTGATATCTACCGCAGGAGACCAGGGTGCATTGCCAATGGTTTGCGACACAACAGTATAGGCCTGTGCCTCCAGGGCTCTGGCCCGGGCACCGATATGCACACGGGTGGCGCCGCGAATGGCTTCGGTGCAGCTGGGTGCCAGGATCAGTGAGGCACCTGCCGAGCTTAGCAGCTGCGATCCCAGGGAAAATTCCACATCGTAACAGATCTGCACTCCAAAACTGCCCCAGGAGGCTTCAAAAAGCGTAAGAACCTTTGGTCCGCTCTGGATACCCCACTCTTCATTCTCAAAGCGGGTCATAAAGAATTTATCCTGGAAACCTGCCAGACCCTTGGGAGAGAATACATAGGCCCTGTTGTGAATATTGCCCTCCTCCAGCACCGGAAAGCTGGGCGCTACAATAATAACCTCCCACTTTTTGGCCAGTGCATAAAAAACATCACAAAACTGGTCTCTGACTGATTGTAGCTCCTGCACCTGCCTGCGAATGTCTTCCCGGATCTCCTGCGGAAAGATACTCACCAGTTCCATGGAACCGTACTCCGGAAAGAGCAGGAGCTGTGCATCCTGTTTAACAGCCTCAGCTACCCAAAGCTCTATATGCGCCTGCCACTCACTAAAATCTTTGTGTTCGGTAATCGGGTATTGGGCAGCTGCCACATTTATTTTCATCTTGTACTATCTATGCTTATGGTATGGTTATAAATCCCGCATCCAGCACACCAGGGGCTTGGGTGTAGAGACTGTCTGGCCAATATCCGGCCAGCTAAGGGTAGTATGCAGCGCCGGTTGTTTCACATACCCTCTCTTTTCCCAGAAGTTGTCGTTCGGACGGTAATCAACAGGTTTCTGGGGATGGTTTGATTCACGCTCTACTGAAAAGAAGCAGGCTTTTCGGTAGGTACCAAAGCTGCGCGCGTGTGCTTCGCGCTCATCAAAAAAGCGATGCCCCAGGCCCATCCCCCTAAAATGTGGGAGCAGAATGCTTTCTCCAAAATAGAAAATGCTATCTAGCTGGTAAGCTGCCTGTTCAAAGGGTTTCCTGATTTCCTCTGTTTCATCCCTGAGGGGGATGCAGGTGGTAGCTCCAACCATTTTGCCTTCGCTGTAAACGGCAAATAGGAAGGAGCGCACAGACTGCACGTATGGTTGCAGATACTCCTTTTCGTAGCCTACGCTGCCTTCGTAGAGGTAGGGGTAATCCCGGAACACTGCTATGCGTAAAGCAGCCAGATCATCAAATACCTCTTTGATTTCAGAGCCCTGCTTTGTGATAAATTGTATTTGATGCATCAGCAGAGATGTTATTCAGAAACTAACTTTATCCAGAGCGGCAGATTATAGTAAGTGCTTACTCGGCTTATTTTATTCTCCTTAACCTCCAGAAAAGCAGCAGCAGGCAGTACATATTTTTGGCCGCGGGCAACTGGAAAACCCTCGTCTCCTTTTTTATAAATGCCATTTACTGTAAACTCTACGGCAACACGTGAGGCTGCAGATTCTGCTTCAAAGAAAACCATATCGCTTAGGGTTTCCTCATAGGCTTCATCATTGCCAAGCAGAAACTCTTCAAATTTTTCCTTACCCTTTCTTGTTTCCCCCTGGTTTGGCTCATGGTGTATATCAGAATGTACCAGGGCAAGCATGGCTTTATAGTCCTTTTTGTTGAAAGCAGCATAATATTGCTTAACAGTCTCAAGTGCAGTCATATTTAAATCTTATCAGGTTAAAGATTGATAAATGCAAAGGTATGAAGAAATCAAGGCTAGGAAAGTAATAAACGATGGTTAAACAGCGAACTTTAAAAGTTTTCTCCATTAGTTACGAAGCTTTGCGCCTACTGTTACAAAGCAGGTTGATTACATCGACTGCTCTTACAAATGAGCAATAGAAGGCAACAGCTGTAGCTCAATTTTCCTGCAGCGATGGCAGCCCATTTATTACCTGCTAAACCTATCCATTATTTGACGGGTTTCTTAACAAATGATGATGCCATGTTGGATGCAGAAGATAAAGCTGTACTAATCGTAGGTGCAGGCCCCACCGGCCTGACCATGGCAAATCTGCTGGCCAGGATGGAGGTTCCTTTCATGCTGATAGATAAAGCTCCGCATCCATCCCGCGAATCAAAAGCTTTTGGGGTGCACGCAAGAAGTCTTGAAATATTTCATCAGCTGGGTATTGCACACAAAGCAGTGGAGGCTGGCAATGTTGACAACACAGTACATATGCTAAGCAGGGAGAAAGAAATCGCAGCCATCAGGGTCAACAAGATTCTTCCCGGAAAAACCATGTATCCTTATTTTCTGGTACTGCCCCAGAACAAACTCGAGGAGCTGTTGGTGGATTCTTTGCATAAATATGATGAAAAAATTTACTGGCAACATAGGTTAACAGGAATCAGGGAAGAACAAGACTACCTTCTTGCAACGATAGAAGGGGTGACGGGTGAGGTGCAGGAGCTGAAGTTCAGCTACCTGCTTGGGTGCGATGGTGCCAGTAGCCTGGTAAGAGAACAGGGAGGTTTTAAGTATAAGGGAAAAACCTTTTCGCCTACCTTTTACCTGGCAGATGCTGAGCTGGATTGGAGGCTGCCCCATGGTGATATTTACTTCACCATAGCCCCGGGCCACCTGTCCATTATTTTCTCTTTCAGGGAAAAGAATAAATACCGCATCTTTAACTTTTTGAACACCCTCTCGCAAAAGCCGGAAGAGAACATATCAGGGGACCAATTTCAGGAGATCCTGGATACGAATCCTTATCTGGAAAAGCAGCTGAAGCAGCCTGATTGGCTTTCGGTATATAAAATTCATGCACGTATTACCGATCAATTTCAGAAGGGGAACATATTTTTAGCAGGAGATGCTGCCCATGTGCATAGTCCGGTAGGAGGGCAGGGCATGAATACCGGTATACAGGATGCTTACAACCTTGCCTGGAAACTTAAGCTGGTACTCAGGGGACTGGTGTCACCTGCTTTACTGGCCAGCTACCACGAGGAGCGGTATACAATTGCCAGAACCCTGCATAATACTACTGACCGTTATTTTCAGCTCATGATTAGCAGGGGCCGGGCTTCAGATTTTTTTCGGCTCAATGTATTTCCGCGCCTTTTTCAGCTGGTTACCAAAATTGGCTGGATCAGAAACAAGGTGTTCATGCGGGTATCGCAGCTGGCCATACATTATAAATCCGGTTCCTTGAGCAAAGCCTCACCACATAAGCAATTCTTCAGCAATGGCCCTAAAGCTGGTGAACGTGCACCCTATGTAAGTGTATGGCATGCGGGTAGGGCTACAGTCACCCATGCACTTCTTAGATGCACCCATTTTACTTTGTTTGTTGTGGCAAATGCCGGAGAGGGTGAACCGGCCTGCACCCCGGCAGAGGTACTGAAAGCTGATACCGGCTTTCCTCTGGATGTTTTTAAGTTGCATGCCAGGGAGAATAAACTATTCATGGATGCTTATGGTGTAAAAAGCAGGGCAATGTTTCTGATTCGGCCCGATGGACATATAGCTTACAAAAGCTCCCGCATCGAATTCTCTGAAATAAGAAAATACCTGGAACAGCTGTCTCTAGATACTTTTCAAATTAAATAGGGGGGTGTGCCTAGCAATGAGCCCTGCAGTTATGTTGAGATTACACTCCCTAAATTTGCTTCAGTTGTTGATTGTCTGTAACTTATAAGAGATGAAGGATATCTTAAAATATGCATTACTGATACTCCTGCTGTTGTTCGTAACTACTGCTTATGCGCAGCAAGGGGCTGCCGGCGCCAATGGCAGGGTTATTGAACAGCCCGTTTATCTCTTTTATGGCTTTAGTGAGGCAACCATTTTACTAAAATCAGGTATTACAGCCTGTTTGCCATTCAATTACAATGTGGTTACTGAAGAAATGGTGTTTTACAGAGATGGTAAGCTCCTGGCACTCGATATGCCTGATGTAGATACTATATATCTGAACGACAAGAAATTTGTACCCTTCAATAATGCCTTTTATGAGGTATTACCAACAACAGTTGGTATGCTGTACATCCGTCATCGCTGTAAACTGATGAATAAGGGCAAAGCCGCCGGCTATGGCGGATACCTTGAAACGGCTGCCATCAGCAGCCTGTCCAGTATTACCCTTACAGATATGGTGGTGCCGCTTAAAATTGATTCAGGCACTAAAAAGCAGGATGTAACAGCAATGTGGATCAGGAGGAGGGGCCAGTTTTTTGATGTGAATACTGTAAAACAGCTTCAGCTGGTGTTTCCGGATAAAAAGCATGTGATCAGGCAGTTTGACAAAGATCAGAACATCGATCGGTTCGGGCCGGAGAACCTGCTGGCCCTAATGAGCTTTCTCTAATTACAGACTGTTATATCCTGCTATCAGCTTTGTCCACAGGAGTAAATTTGTACAATTTCTTACAGAAGTAAACCTAGCAGCCTTATACAAGGATACAGAATATCCTAAAAAGCTGTACAACTTCTGAAAAGAATATCCTTAAACGCTCTTACTACAAGGTAAGGCTTGTAAAGCCCGGGCGAGGGCTGTATAAACCTGTAAAGTAAAACAGTTGCTTTGGATGAAAAACAGCAGGCTGGAAGCTTCATGAAGTGTATAAATGCTGATGAATTGTAGTAAAGATGGCTGCCAGCAAAAAGACATTACATTAAGCTGCTGGTCATGATGGGTTTACTGCAGCCTTGTGTGGGTATTGTTTATGATCATTCTGATATATTTGGATATGTCGCTTTCCAAATTAACCAGATGATCTTATGAAATCTGTACTCTTTCTCCTTAGCATTTTCTTTTTCAGCCACTCCTATGCACAGACTGCAGATTTTGAGCAGCAATATGTAGTGCTGAAAACCGGCGAAGAGCGCCGACTGTGGATTAGCATGGATGAACAGGCAGATTTGCTTTTCATTAAAGAAGCGCAGGAGGATGAGCCATTTGTACTTGATGCCGCAGATGTGGAGACCTTTTCCTATTCCGGTCACCGCTACTACACCGTTCCCCTTAGCGATAGCTATACTACATTTCTGAAAGTGCTGCACGAAGGAAATGAATTTGCCGTACTTGAAAAAGCACCAAATTACAAGATGGTTAAGGCAATAGCAGAGGTTAGCCAGATATGGGCGTTAAGCCGGAACAGCAGCGATGAAGAATATTTCCTAAGCTATTCCCTGACCTATCCGGGCACTGAAGCTGCAGGAGGCATTGAGCTTTCAAAGGCAACCGGGCGCAGGGAGTTTAAGGTAGAGCGACTGGTGTTTCTGGCAATTGAAGGTAAATTCAAACTGTTTTATATGGATACCGACGAGCGTCTGAATTTCCTGGACAATGGAAAAGGAGCAAGGCCCGGCGGCAAAATGATCGAGATCATGCTGGATGAATTTATCGGGGATAACCGGAAGCTGATGGCCGTACAGAACAAGGCAAAAAGAGACAAGCTGGATATTCGTGATCCACATGAGCTGGCCATTGCACTGGAGGCTGTTTACGAATAAAGCATCAGGCATCAAAAGCCAGATCGCTGCTCATGCTTTTCCATTCCTGGAAATATAATTTTCTCTCCGGCAAACAGTAGTTGCAGCATGCATTATTACGGTTTATTGATCAAGACTGGCTTTCTTTCAGGTTTGGAAAATGCATTGCCGCACCCTGACCATAATGTAAAGTTTTGTTGGGCTATTCTTAACTTAAACAATACTGTGTAACCTGCCGATCACTTTTGTGCCGGTTCGTTGCAGGGTATTCGCCAACAGGGCTTTTTTCTGAATTTTTTCTACAGTATCCAAAATATCCTGAACCACAGCACGGGTAAGATGATGCTGATAGAAATTGCTTTTGGCTTTTAGCGGCACCATAAAATTTTGAGGGGTACTGTTGCTGGAAACCTCTTTTGCCAGAGATCCCTGATAGACGGTAATACGCCAGTTTTGCAGGTTCTCGGTAAGTACACCATTATAGTTCACGGGGCCTCTGTCGGTACCGGCCGTAGCGCGAATGGTTAAAACAGTATATTTCTGGAGCAGGGGAGTGGGTAAGCCTTTTTTGAGAAAAGGGGCAATAATGAGCTGGGGCTGAAAATAAGCAGCAGCTGCTTCTATTGCTGCTTCAGTGGTTGCCGGCTGCACGCACACAGTGTGGCCTCTTTCTACTAGTTCGCTATAAGTACGCTGGCTAAGACCGCTATGCGTGGTTGATAATAGTAGTATTCTCATTGCTATTGGTCTAAATTTATATTTCACCCCTGATATGGGATACTCACTATACGTCGCCCCAGGATAAAAAGATTGAATTTGGTAATGGTTTGTTTCCTATTATTCAGTCCGTTCAAATGTAATATTTAGCTTGCTTTTACACTACTTGTGTAATATTCATAAACATTAACAGTCTGATTATTAAACATTATAAGCGCTGTATTCGCTGAAAAACAGTTTTGAGGTTTTTTTATACAGACTAAGGAGTTTATTTCAATCTCTGATTAATTTAGACTTAGAATGAACTGTATGTAATGAAATTTTGAAATTAGTAAAAAAAATTTAAACGTTAGGGTCACGTATAAACTATACCATGTGCATTTCAGCTGCCATATAGGCATCAGTACAGATTGGCTTGCAGGTTTATACCTCTATAATTTGATGTTCGGCTGCTTTGATGTTTTTACCTGGCGCTGCAAATCACAATAATATGCTGCTGGCTAAGTGCCTGCTTAAACCTTTTTCAACACATTTGCAGCGTATAGAATATAAATTTTGTATCTTATTGTTATACAGTGTTTTAAAAGGCTGTTAGGCTGGTGCGAATAATTGCTGGTGAGACATCAGATATTTATTATTTTCCCATTGCCCAGGCAATATTCTGCACAGTTGCTGCCGTACTGGCAAAAAATTGTGCCCCTGCGGTGCCTGCTGGCACCCGGCGGAGCAGATACCATACTACCCTCAAGTTGATTTCAGCCAGACATTTTCAACTTAATTTTTATGACTCATGAAAAAACAAATTTTACTGTATGTATCTGCTCTTTTAATTGTTTTCACGGCATGTGATGACAAGGGAATTGAACCTGTATTACAGGATGATTCCGCTATAAAGGGAGGCTACAGGGTCGTGAACATGCGGGCGCACCTTGGGGGCGATCAGGAGGTTCCGGTGGCTGAGACAAAGGCTACCGGCCAGGCTATTTTTCAGCTAAGCAAAGATGGTACGGAGCTTAGCTATAAGCTGATTGTGGCCAATATTGAAAATTTGCGCATGGCTCACATTCACGTGGCTCCTGTGGGTTCAAATGGTGTGGTGGTAGTATGGTTGTACCCTGATGGCCCACCACCAATGCCAATCCCCGGCAGGTTCAGTGGCATATTAGCCCAGGGCACCATTACTGCAGACGATCTGATCGGTTCTCTGGCAGGTGCTTCTCTTTAAGATTTAATAGAGCTGATGCTGGCAGGGCAGACCTATGTGAATGTTCATACGGATCAATATCCCGGAGGTGAAATTCGTGGTCAGGTGATGGGCAATGCTAAGAATAATCCGTGGTAAACCCCATGTTCAGCACTGCTCTGATTTTATTGATACTTTAACACTAAGTCATATTAAACTATACACTGAAGCAGTGCATGTTCTGCAAAAAGGAGTAGTATCATCAGGCTGATTGGTAGAGCCTCTGTTGCTACTCCTTTTTTTAGTATAGAGCAGAGCAGATCTGGGAGTCCTTAATCCTGCATTTCTTGCAGCTTTTACCGGCTGCACTTCACAAAGTCACCGCCAGTCACCCCAGGAGCTCGCTCCATATACCATGGTAAAAAAAGCTGAAGTAGTGTATCAGTCAATATTGCATTTGCGGCATTGATAGATTCTAAAATGTTGAATAAATTTAAGAAAATTTAACTAAAAGTTATACATTTAAAAGTGTGCGTAGCACATAGCAATGATTTTCGGGGGATTGATGATGGATATTGATAAACGGTTTAATGTAAAAGTTTTTGGACAGGGAACGCAGTTTATGATTTTCGCCCATGGGTTTGGGTGCGATCAGCATATGTGGCGCTATATTACTCCAGCCTTCGAAAAATACTTTAAACTGGTGCTGTTCGATTATGTTGGGCATGGCAAGTCTGACAGTGCTGCGTACCATCCGGAGAAATATAGCAGCCTGCAGGGCTATGCAGATGATGTGCTCGAGATTTGTAAAGCCCATTCCATTGCCAATGCTATTTTTATCGGCCACTCTGTAAGTGCCATGGTGGGTGTACTGGCCGCAGTCAGGCAACCACAGACCTTTCAAAAGCTTGTGATGGTAGGTCCTTCTCCCTGTTATATCAACCAGGGTGATTACTATGGGGGGTTCTCAAGAGAAGATATAGAATCTCTGCTGAGCTCCCTGGAAAGCAATTATCTTGGTTGGTCCAGTATCATGGCCCCCGTTATTATGGGAAATGGCGACCGACCAGAGCTGGGAGAGGAGCTAACGAATAGTTTTTGCAGCACCGATCCTGAAATTGCAAAGCAGTTTGCACAGGTTACTTTTTTTTCTGATAACAGAGATGACCTCCTGAAGCTAACGGTACCTGCCCTCATTCTTCAATGTTCCGAAGATGTAATTGCTCCACAACAGGTTGGGCAGTATGTGGCAAAGCAGTTGGCCCAAAGTACACTGGTTGTTCTAGAGGCAACCGGTCATTGTCCGCACCTAAGCGCCCCCGATGAAACCATAGCCGCAATAGAACACTTTCTTTACCAAAATTGAAGGACGCTAAGCACAATGTAGATAAGAACATTACAGCAGCTCTGATAGAAGAGAGTGCGGAAGAGCTCTATGACAATGCCCCCTGTGGTTATCTGTCTACACTTCCAAACGGTCTTATTATAAAAGCGAACAGTACTTTTTTAAACTGGATAGGGTATGAGCGCCAGGAGGTGCTTTCTGAAAAAAAGCTGCAGAACTTTTTTGCTATAGGAGGAAAAATATTTTACGAAACCCATCATGCTCCTTTGCTGAAGATGCAGGGATTTGTGAATGAGTTGAATTATGAACTGCTGCAGAAAAAGGGGGGAGGACTGCCTGTGTTGATTAATGCAGTTCAGGTAAAAGACAAGGCTGGGGTCCCTGTGCTGATCCGGGTAACGGTGTTCAATATTACCGACAGGAAAAAATACGAACTGGAACTGTTACATGCCAAGAAAAAGGCAGAAGAAGCGGTAAAGGTAAAGGCCGCTTTTCTTTCAACGGTAAGTCACGAGTTTCGCACACCCATGAATGCCATTATTGGTATTGCCAACCTCCTGCAGCGAACAGAGCTTAGCCCACAACAGGCGCAGTATATCGAGGTGCTCAAATTTTCTTCAGAGAATCTGCTAGACCTGATCAATGATATCCTGGACTTCAGCAAAATAGAATCCGGAAAGATATCGCTGGAAGAGAAATACTTCAACATCAATCATCTGCTGCACAGCATTGTGCATGGCTTGCATTTTAAGGCCGAAGAAAAAGGGCTGCAGCTGTATCTGCATCTCGATGATGAAATGCCTCCGTATGTATTTGGAGATCCGGTAAAGCTGGGGCAGGTGATTACCAACTTGCTGGGCAATGCTCTAAAGTTTACCGAGCAGGGAACAGTAAGCCTGCACCTGCAGCTGCTGGAGCAGCAGGGCCAGATTGTCAGGTTTTTACTCATGGTGAAAGACACCGGTATCGGAATTTCGGCAGACAAGCAGGAAAAGATCTTTGAGGAATTTGCCCAGGCCAGTCCGGAAATTGGCTTGAAATATGGGGGCTCAGGTCTGGGGCTGGCCATCAGCCAACGCCTGTTACATTTGTTCGGCAGTAAACTTAATGTTAAAAGCAAGGCAGGTGTTGGTTCAGAATTTTATTTTAACCTGGAACTGCCCTTTGGCAGGGAGGAGGCTGCTGATATACCCATTGAGCGTAGTGTTGCCGAGGGGAACAGAACCGTTAGAGGGGTACGGCTGCTGCTGGCCGAAGATAACGCCATTAATGTAATGGTGGTAACCGAATATCTGGATGAATGGGGGGTGCTGTATGATGTGGCTACCGATGGCGCGCAAGCTGTGGAGCAGGTAGAGCAAAATACCTATGATTTGGTATTGATGGATCTGCAGATGCCGGTTCTGGATGGATATAGAGCGAGCCTTGCCATCAGGTCTCTTAAAAACAAAGATTGCAGTAATATACCAATCATTGCTTTTACGGCCTCCGCCAGATTTGATTATAAAGATAGAATTGTGGAAGCCGGAATTACAGATCTCCTTAGCAAGCCCTTTAGGCCCGAAGATCTTTTTAACGTCATCGTACGTTATGGTGCCCCCAGCCCTGCTGTTTCCGGTGGAACTCATCAGGCAGCTGTTTTCAACAACCTTTACTCCCCTGAACAGGCTCCAGAAAATCATAAGCCTATTATTTCCCTGCAGCAGTACCTGCATATTACCAAAGGGAACAGTGCCACTTTAGAAAAGCTGTTACAGCTCACAATCCAACACTTTCAGGATTATAAAAAAAACTATACCGAAGCCATGCTGGGCAGGGATGCCGGTAAAATGGCAGAGATTACCCACAAAATAAAAATGACAATCAAGCTCCTGGAAGCTGAAGAGCTCGAACATGCTATTCAAATATGCCGCTCAATTGTACTTACTGCAGATACCAGACAGCTCCGTCAGGCTATTCTGCATCTGGAGAAATCTTTTGACCAGGCCATTGCAGTGTTGAAAAAGCACCATCAGAAATAGGAGACTCCTGTATCAGCAGTTTCAGATATGCACTGCATCCTGCATATGGGTGGTTTTAAGACGCTGCATGGCTGCAAATACCAGTATAAAACCATAGATCATCGTCTCAACGAAAGCAATAAAGGCAATAAAGACAGGATTGAAATTCATGCTCATGTTTGTAGCTTCATTGATGGAAACAACAAACTGCTGGTTGAGTAAACCATATAAACCCAGGAATACCGCAAAAACAGCGGCCCCTACCAAAACTATGAATATACCCAGGCCCAGGCCTTTCAGGTAAGTCCAGTGATTTTGGGTGTGGTGTTTAAAATACTGCATACCACGGTAGGCAAAAAGAAATATGAACACAAGATTTACAAATCTCAACCATATTTCGTCTTCCAGACCAAACAGCGCCATCAGCAGAAAGAAACCAATGTTAGCCCCGGCCAGCATCAGACCGTACCTAAACCCGATCTGTTCAATAGTTATACGTTGCGGCTGTACTGTAGAATCCATAATCCCTCCTTTTTAGTTAGGAAACATGTACAAACGTAAAATGTTAAGAATCAAGCACAAATAGAAGTCGGTAAGTCGTTGAAAATGTGCAAATTATATTGCGGGACAGGGGCTAAAGCCATGGCCTGACTATAGTCAGGTGCAGTTGCAGGCAGTGCATGGATAGCAATGACCGTTTAGGTGGTGTTAAATTCCCAGCGACTGGCGGGTAGACCAGATCTCATACAGTGGCTCTCCCTTGCTGCTCTGGCCGCTGTGGTGCCACATGCCGTCTCGCAGTTCGTAATCAAACTCCAGGCTTGCTCCTACGCGTGCATTATCTCTGGAAAAGAAATGAATTTGTTCAGTGTATTTTCCCCCTTTGGTGGTATAAGCACCGCCACCAGTACCAAAAAATTCTCCTGTTTCACTGTTGTAAGCAATCCACTGAAAGCGGGTGCCGGATAAGATCTTCATGGTTTTGCGTGCGCCAGGGGTCATGGTGCCCATTTCTCCATCACGCTCGCGTCCGGTAATAAGCCAGGCACCCTTTAGTGCACCGGGAGTACCATCATCAATCCGCTTCCAGCTCTTTCCTGCTGCTATGAGCGTATTGCTTTCCAGTTTGTGGGCTAATACCTGCTGCTGCCCCACCTGGCTTTGATCTTTTGTGTTAAATTCCCAGTGTAAAGTGATTTTACCATCCGGAGTAAGTGACCATTTGCCGCCCTCAGTATTGATAAATTCCGGGGCATCTCTTTTATAATAGGTGATGGAGAAATGGTCGTCTTCCATAATCCAAAGGCCAAGGGTTCCATCTGTCATGTTTGCCTCCCAGGCGCCTGTCAGCTGCTGTGCTGCCCGGGGCTGGGTTTGGGAGAGGGGAGCCAGCAGGCTAAAGATAAAAAGTAAAAGTGCCATCTGAAAAAAAATTAGTTGCCTATCCAAGTTAATGATTGGCTAGGTGATTGTAAACATTTTTAGAGGGATTCTCTCATCCGCACTTGCGCTGCCGGCTAGCATTTGAACCCTCACACAAGATAGCAGTTGACTGATCTTCAGCTAAGCTGGTGCCGCTTTTTTTTCTCTGCTTCAGCCTCACACCTGCCGCAGTTATTGCAAACTGAACATTTGGCCCTATTCAAAGTAGTAAACTGTAAAGACATCAGGGATATTAAAAAAACATACAGACAATGGAAAACGGGAAGCAGCTATGGTGGCAAAAAGAGATCATTTATGAAGTATATGCACGTTCGTTTCAGGACTCTAATGGCGATGGGATAGGAGATATCCGCGGTTTGATTAACCGCCTGGATTACCTGCAGTGGCTTGGGATAAAAGCTATCTGGCTGACACCCGTTTACCCTTCGCCGATGAAAGACCTGGGCTACGATATATCCGACTATACCGGCATTGACCCTGTATTTGGTACCCACAAAGATTTTGATGAGCTGCTTCGGGAGGTGCATAGCCGGGACATGAAGCTGATCGTTGATTTTATCCCGAACCATTCCTCCGATCAGCACCCCTGGTTCAGGGAATCACGCTCCTCGCGCGATAATCCTAAAAGAGACTGGTACATCTGGAAAGATGCCGCTGAAAATGGTGCAGAACCAAATAACTGGCTAAGTGTGCTCGGTGGTCCGGCCTGGGAATGGGATGAGCAAACGGAGCAATATTACTACCATACCTTTCTGAAGGAACAGCCCGAGCTAAATTTACGAAATCCTGAAGTACTTGAAGCTGTGCTGGAGGCCATGCGGTTTTGGCTGGATAAGGGTGTAAACGGTTTCCGGGTGGATGTGATGTGGTACCTGATCAAAGATGAAAAATTCAGGGATAACCCTTTAAATCCTGATTATAAGCCAGATATGCCCAGTAGCGAACAGCTGATCCAGGCATACTCCAGCAACCAGCCGGAGGTGCATGAGATCGTTCGCCAGTTCCGGCAGCTCCTGGATGGGTACAATGAAAAAGTGATGATTGGAGAGCTGTACCTGTCCATTCATAAAATAGTGGATTATTACGGCGCTAATAATGGGGGCGCTCACCTGCCGGGCAATCATCAGCTGTTGCAGCTACCGTGGGAGGTGAAAAAGATTGCAGCGGCCATCGATGAATATGAAGCAGCCCTTCCGGATGAAGCATGGCCCAACTGGGTAATTGGTAACCATGACCAGGCCCGTGTGTTAAGCCGCATTGGCAAAGCACAGGCAAAGGTTGCTGCCATGCTGTTACTCACCCTGCGGGGAACACCCATCATGTATTATGGTGATGAAATAGGCATGAGTAATGTAGAGATACCGCGCGATGAACAGAAAGATCCGCAGGGGCTGCTGATGGAAAATAACGAAAGCCGTGATCCGCAGCGTACACCTATGCAGTGGGATGCTTCTGAAAAAGCAGGCTTTACTACCGGAAAACCCTGGCTCCGCCTGGCAGATAGTTTTGACCAGAACAATGTAGAGGCACAAAAAGCAGATCCTGATTCACTCCTGAACTTTTACAGGCACCTGATCCGGCTGCGCCAGCAGGAGCCTGCACTGATGAATGGCGATTATTATCCTGTGTTAACAGATGGCAAGCTGCTGGCTTATATCAGGCGGGGAGCGGGCGGCACTCCTTTCCTGGTGGTGCTAAACCTAAGCGGTGAGGCAGTAGTCTTCAAACCTAAAAATGCGGCCATAAAAGGAGAGGTGGTGCTTTCTACCAGCCGGAAGTGGGAAGACCCTGAACTGAAAGAGGGGACAAAAGTTGATGCCAATGAAGGGCTGCTGGCAAAAATTTCAGAATAATGGGTACAGTAGGTATTTTTTTTAGCTCATAAACAGCTGATGTAGTGAGGAGACAGTCTGGTAAAAGTATTTCCTAACCATAAATAATGTATGAAGCAGGACAGGTTTTCTTTATATGTAGGCCGGTATGCCGGAATAAAGGTCTTTATACACTGGACCTTCTGGATCATTCTGGTATGGGTGTATTTTATTTATTACAATATTAACCAGGATGCTGGCGAAGGCCTGCAGGGGGTGTTGTTCATACTTGCGCTCTTTGGCTGTGTAGTCTTGCATGAATACGGCCATGCCCTCACCGCTAAAAAATATAACATCAATACCCGGCGCATTACCTTATATCCCATTGGCGGAATTGCAAGCCTGGAGGCCATGCCTGAAAAGCCGGGGCAGGAGCTGATGGTGGCTGCTGCCGGACCGTTGGTAAATGTAGTGATTGCCCTGCTGCTGTGGGCGTATCTCCAGTTTAGCGGACAAATGCCTGATATGGGTGCCCTTCAGGATGCCGACCCTGCAGATCTGCAGCAGATTGATCTGCCATTTACCTTTAATTTGCTGGTGGCAAACATCATACTGGTGGCTTTTAATTTAATTCCTGCTTTTCCCCTGGATGGTGGCAGGATGCTCAGGGCTGGCCTGGCATTTGGCATGGACCGTACTAAGGCTACACGTATCGCAGCCAATATTGGCCAGCTGCTGGCCATTGCTTTTGTGTTCTTTGGCTTCTTCTTCAATTTCTGGCTCGTGATCATCGGATTTTTCGTGTACATGGGTGCCGGCTCTGAAGCAAGGTACGAGAGTATCAGAACCGGACTGGCAGATTACAGGGTGGAAGATGTGGTGATGCGAAAGTTTAGCCTGCTCCTGCCGGATGATAGCCTTGAAAAGGCAGTACAATTGCTGCTGAACAGCCAGGAGCAGGAGTTTATAGTGGCATCCGAAGATCAGGTGGTGGGCGTGCTAACCAGAAAGGAACTGATCAGGGGGTTATCGGAATATGGGAAAACAGCACCTGTTTCCAGGGCCATGAGCCAGGATTATATTATGCTTCATCCCCATATGCCCCTGCGGGAGGTGTATCATAAAATGATGACAGGGGGCAGTACAGTAAACCCTGTTATTGAAAATGGCAAATTTATAGGAATCGTGAACAAGACCAATATAGATGAATTGCTGATGGTAGATTCTGCCCTGAGAGAGTCTTAAACTTATTAACATATTGCAGCTGCAGGGCAGCCCACAGACCAGTTCCTGAGAGGGGAGGGGAAGAAAGCTGCATAGGCGTACTTTCTGTGGGCAGGCTCTCCGTTAATTCAAAGTATTGTGCTGTTCAGGCAGCCATGCCAGGCTTGGTGAGGGTATTACTGCTTTATAGGGTTTTGCTGCTTTTTAATGCACCGCATACCACTGCACCGGCCTGCCTCCAGAGTTTTTTGAGTGGGTGGAATAATTTTAACGGCAGGCACAAAAAAAAGCCTTACTAAAAGTAAGGCTTCTTCAATGCTGGCTTATATTTAAAACTAAGCGCGTTTAACATTAACAGCGTTTAGTCCTTTTCTTCCTTCCTGAAGGTCAAAAGTCACTTCGTCATTTTCTCTGATCTCGTCTACGAGTTCTGAAATGTGTACGAAATATTCTTTTTCTGTTTCTGTCTCTTTAATGAAGCCGAAACCTTTCTGCTCATTAAAAAATTTTACTATTCCTGTATTCATTGGTAATTTGTTCAATATACACCTACTACATTTTCAGCAGTAGATGCGTTCATTAATTTGTACAAATCTGGATAATTAATTTACAATATCCAATTTTTACCTCTCAAACTGATAAAATACTTCTAATAGTATTATTATTAAGTGGAAATATACTTTGTTACAACAGCTTTTATACACAATCCACAGAAGCCGGACACACAAAAGAGCCCTGCAGCTGTTTAATACTCTGCAGGGCTGATGTATACATATAGCGCTGGGGCTATTAATCTCTTTTTGCTTTCTTTTTAGCCACCTTATCTGCTTTTTTCTCTTTTAAGGTTTTGGCAGGCTCTTTCTTTTTTTCCTTTACGGAAGATTTTTCCTTCGACATGCTTGTACGATTCTGATATTGTTTATTCTTACTTCTGAAATATAAGCCAAAAAAAGTGGAATTAATTTCATAGCCAGCCAAAAAGGTTTATCCGACTGCAGAAATGAATGGTGCTGAAGCAGAAAATTCTTCCTCTGAAGCCTGATGCAGCATGCTAAAAGCATTGGGTAAAGGCTCCGGCACTTTTAGTATTTCTGTTTCTACTGGGTATTGGTACTGGTTACTGCCGGCAGCACATACTGTTCCATGATTTCCTGCACCTGTGAGTGGCTGTAGGGTGCTCCATAGGCGGTAGCCGTGATCACGACCACCAGCGGCAGCTCATTGAATATAAAAATGGCATTGCCTCCGTTGCCGGCACTATAATAAACTTCATGACTCCTGCCATTTGCCTTTAGCTCCTTATTCCAGAACAGGTAACCATAAAACTCGTTTTCCCTTTCGGGAATGGCCTTGTGCCTGCTGAAGGTTTTGCTGATCCAATCTTTGGAGAGCACCTGCTTTCCATTCCAGCGGCCCCCATTTTTATACAACTGCCCGTATTTGGCATAATCCAGTGTACGCATTTGCAGGCTACCTGCTGTATTGGCAACTCCCTGGGGTGTATGCTGCCATTGGTATTTTGTAATGCCCAGTGGCTTGAATAGTTTTTCATCCGCATACTGCTCCAGCCCGCCGGGTACTGCTTTATGCAGGATATCGCCCAACAATACTACACCGGCCGTAAAATAGCTCCACTCACCGTTTGGTTTGGCAGGGTCTGTGGGCAGATCCAGCGTAAATTTCACCCAATCATCTGTAGGGTACATATTTTCTTCATTACCTGCCGAGTGGGAGAGGCCATCATTACCCTCAAATGCCGAGCTCATGCTTAGCAGCTCTTTGATGGTAATGGTTTCTTTTTTGGGGGAGTAGTGGGTGAATTTTTTCAGGTCATAGAATTCATCTAGGCTCTGGTTTTCATGCTTCAGGTATCCCTCCTGTATGGCAATGCCGGTTAGGGTAGAGGCAAAGGACTTTCCAACAGAACGGGTATCATGCAGCGTATGGCGATTAGCACCATTGAAGTACTCTTCTATCAACAGCCTGCCTTCCTTTACCACAACAAGACTGGTGATGTCCATGAAAATATCTTCCTCAATGCTCGCCTTCAGCTCTTTTATTTTGTGGCTGTCAAATGTGTCTTTGGATACAGCCCAGCCGTCAGCAGTTGTGATCTTATTTAAGCTTACTGTAGAGGGGTCTATTACTGGCTTCTTCACGATCAGCTCCAGTTGCCCTGCGGCAATGGGGTTGCCTACTACCGGATCGGGCTTGTTTACATAGGGACGGATTTCGATTTTCAGCAGGTGGCTGCCTTCTGTAAGTGCCTGTTCGCCGCCATTCATCATAAACCTGTTCCACAAAAACCTGCTCCAGAGATGCTCATTTTGAGTACTTAACAGCGGTACAGCCAGGATGGTCTTTGTGTTTTTGGTCTGGGCCAGACCCGCTCCAGGGTGCAGGTTCTCTTCATACAGCAAACGACCATCTACATAAAAGGAGAACCTGTAATTCCCCTGCTGAACAAGCTCCTCTTCTGTTAGCTTTGGTGCCAGGCGATAGAGGTAATTCGTTAATGAATTATCCATGAAAGCCACAAGGTTCAGATCCGCCTTCCGCTTTAGCTCAAAAGAAGCCAGGAAGTCACTTTCTTTATACTTTCCTTCCCCATCAACATCAGGTGCAAACCTGATTTGTCCAATGCTGGCTTTGTGGGTGGGGGAGGTAATGCCCTCACTCTTGACCAGGTCTTTTTGTTGTGCGGAAATGTGCAGGCTGCAGGAAAAAGCTATGATGAAAAGTAAAATATAAAGCCTCATGTCTGTGGGTTTTGGTTAGTACACCCAAAACAAAGCAGTAAGTGATTCTCAGAATAGAACAGATTTAACATAGGGTCTTAATCCAGCAGACTATTTCTGTAGTGGGAAGGTTTGTAGCCATTAACAGCTTTGAAGCACCTGATAAAATGACTCTGGTCTGCAAAGCCACTGGCCAGGGCAATATGTGTTAAAGAAAGCTCTTTATTCAGGAACAGGGAGAGCGATTGTTGCACCTTTACCTTTCTGATGTACTCGCCCAGGGTACAGCCAAAATATTTTTTAAAATCTCTGGAGAGGTGAACGGGGTGAATGCCCAAAGTAGCTGATAAAGCTTTTAGCGACCAGTTATCAGTCGCAGTATCGTGGAGCATATCTCTTAGGGCAGACACCCAAAGGGGAATTTTTCCGGAGGTGGAATCTTCTGTTGCTGCCATGCGGTCCAACAGGGCTGTAAGCAGTGCCTGTATGGAAAGGGTGCTGGTGTTGTCGTTAATTCTGGTTTCCCTGAAAATATTGTACATCAGGATTCTTAAATCAGGATGCTTTAAATTGATGCTGCCCTGCAACTTACTCATGTCAATGTCAAGTGCATAGAACCAGTTGTGCTCCAGTTCAATATGAAAGCCACGGGTAAAGCCCCTGGGTTTTATGTTGTAGTGTGACTCCTGCCAGTTATGGAAAAGCAGGCTGCCGGGGGTGCAGTTGTAGATTTCTTTCTTGTTCCCTTCCAGCACCCGCCCTTCCAGGATAAAGGTGAAATAGGCATTTTCATGATAATGCCAGTCTACCTTATCATGGGTGTATTCTGTATCAGTAAGGGTAATACCCTCCAGCTGAATGATCTGGTTGGTTTGTCCAAAAAATTGCCCTGTTCTCAGGTATTCCATCTGCCGGCTTTGTGTAAGATAGATAAATTTATGAAAAATTGGGGCATTCTTACGCCCTTAGGCCGTGCTTTGGCGGTGATTTTTTGCAGGCTTGAAGTGTGCTGCTAAAGCATTGGGGAGCAGCAGCAGCGGTTTTTTACCGACCTTGTAATGTTTTTTGTACTCCGAAGTCTTACTAATAATTCCACTTGTTTTGGTTGACGACCGCCGGTGTAAATCTTGTTTTGCCTTTTTTAAAATACTGCCACCTTCCGGTAAAGTTACTGCCCCATGAAGAAGATCTACATTCTAACACTTATACTGATAACGGTTTGCAGCGCTACTGCTGCTTATGCCAAGCAGGTAGCATTAAGAGGAAAACTGCAGGATTCTGCCGGCACGCCTGTGGCTTATGCAAACGTTGCGGTGCTCAGTGCTGCTGATGCTGCTTTGCAGAGCGGTGCGGTAACCAGCAGTGATGGCACCTTTACCATTGCAACACCTCCGGAAGGTACCTATGTGCTGCGGTTTAGTGCCATTGGTTTCAAGGAACAGAAAACGGCTCCCTTTACCGTTACAGGCGCTGCTTACACAAAAGATTTTGGTACCATTACCATGGCAGAAGAGGTAGAAACCCTGGAGGAGGTAACGGTAAAGGCCCTGCGTCCCACCATTACCCAGGAGGCCGATAAAATGGTGGTGAGTGTGGAAGGTACTGCCCTGGCCGCCGGAAGCACCGCTTTCGATGTGCTCTCTAAATCTCCCGGTGTGTTCATCGACCAGGATGGAAATGTACAGCTCAATGGCAAGGCCGGTGCTACCATTATGCTGGATGGGCGCCTAACCTATTTATCCGCCAAAGACCTGCGCACCATGCTGGAGGGTATGTCGGCAGAAAATATCAAAAATATTGAAATCATCACCAATCCCTCTGCCAAATACGATGCCGAGGGCTCTTCCGGTATCCTCAACATCAACCTGAAAAAGAACGACCAGCGTGGCATGAACGGCAGTGTGTATGGCAGCTACACCTACAACAAACTGCACGGTTATGCCGGAGGTGGTAACATCAACTACAAAAACGGCCCCTGGAATCTTTTTGTGAACCTGGATGTGGCACACCGCACCTGGGGGCGCCGTGGAACCTTTACCAGGGTATTCAATGGCGAGCAGGAGAGCACCTTCCTCAATCAGAAAGCACGGGAAGAGGTATTCAGAGATGTGCCCTCAGTCCGTTTTGGTACTGATTACAAGCTGAACGACCGCCACAGCGTAGGCTTTATGGCCAATATTGTGCAACAGAAAGCAACCTATGATTTTCAAACAGACACCCACATAGGTCCGGCGCCGGAGCAGCCCTCCCTTTTTATCGATGCTGATAACTTTACCAGCACACGGTTTTCTAATTACACTACCAACCTGCATTACAGTGGCAAGCTGGATACGCTTGGCACTACACTTTCGGCAGATCTGGATTATGTAAAGATTAAGGATAAGTCAACGGCAAGCTTCGATAACAGGTATATGGAGCTAACAGAAGGAGGCAGTGCTTACACAGATAATCTGATCAGCGAAAATCCCAGCGGCTATGATATATATTCGGCAAAGGTAGATTTTGCCCATCCCTTCAGGAGTGGCCTCAAGATGGAGGCGGGGGCAAAGGTAAGCCGTGTAATATCAGACAACGACCTTCGCTTTTATTTTAACAACGAGGAGGCGCCTGTTGCAGATCCTGCCCGTTCTAATCATTTTATTTACAAAGAATCTATTTATGCAGGCTATCTTAACCTGAACAAAAAGTTTAGTGATCGTTTTTCCGTTCAGGCAGGTTTACGTGCCGAGCAGACAAACTCTAAGGGTGAATCCAAAACCACCGGCCATATTACGGAGCGTGATTACCTGAACCTGTTTCCCAGCCTTTTTATACAGCAAAAGGTAAGCGATCAATACGAGGTAAAATACAATTACAGCCGCCGCATCCAGCGCCCGGATTACGATCAGCTAAACCCTTTTATCTTTTACCTCGACCCCTTTACCTGGGCACAGGGAAATCCATACCTGCGGCCCCAGTATACCCATGGTATCGGCATCACCCAGACTTTTAAGCAAACTTATAACCTGGTGGTGGAGTACCAGCTTACCAAGGATTTTATTGCTGAAGTGCCGTACCAGGATGTGGAAACCAGTACCACCATCTTTAACCGCGACAATGTAGATGATGCCCAGAATTTAAGTGTTACAGCCATTGCACCCATCAAGATCATGAAGAACTGGGATACCAACAACACTCTGCTTGTGGCTTACCAGGAGTACAGCACCCTCATAGATGGGGAGCAGGTGCTTAATGACCAGGTCTTTTACATGCTGCAGTCGAACCACAACATACAACTACCGCTGGGAATACGCATGGAGATAAATGCCGGCTACCAGGGCCCGGTGGTGTGGGGCCTGTACCGCCTCGAAAAGCAGTGGTGGGTAAATACCGGCCTCAAGAAAAGCTTTATGCAGGATAAGCTGGACGTAAGTGTGAATGCAAATGATATTTTCCGCGGACAGCGTGTAGTGGGTGGTGCCAACGTAAGCGGCAACATCAACCAGTTTAACCAAACCTTTTTTATCCGCAACGTTAACCTGACACTCCGCTATCGTTTCAGCAAGGGCGAGCAGTTTGATGCCCAGCGCCGCAACTCCAACCTGGAAGAGCTGAACCGCGCAGGCGGTAACTAATGCCGGCTGGGTTTGCACAGGTTCCTAAATATTACTAAGCAGGAGGATTTAAAGGCATACTAAAACCGGGCCGAGCGGATACTTTACCCTCAAATGGGTGCAGTACCCGCCCGGCCTGATATTTTTGTGAGCTGTTATTTTTTAGTCAGTTCATGCTTTGCCATATCTATCTGAAAGTATTTCCTGAATTCCTGGCCATTTTTAGATTCGAACATCACCCACTGAATGACGTTTCCCTAGGGAACGATTTCATGCCTGATGCTCATCTGATCATCATCTTCCTTCAATTCCTCCAGGTACACCAGTTTGTTGCCTTCCCGGGGCAGGGTTTTTAAACTGGAGATTGACAGTCCTTTTAAGTTGGAGTCTATCCAGGCGGTTTCGTGTTTACCCTCCTGTGCATTGTAGGTGATTACCCACACCTGTCCCCGAACTGGCGCATTGGACAGGTAGGCGGGCTTCATTTCTCCCACTAAAACAATATCATTGGCATAATTGAATGTTACCTCCCCGGTATCCTTAAACTCCTCGTTATTCTCACGTGGCTTTGGAGAATAGGTTGAAGGTAACAGGTTGATTATTTTGAAAACATACTCATTTTTAGGTATATTTCTGGAAATAGTTCAGAAATAGCCTTGAAAGGAACAATTAACGCTTGAACAAGAAAGCAATTTTCGAAGGTATAGCGGAAGAGATGCGTAAGTTATCAGTAGACCCTAATGGTCCTGACAGACGAGAAGTGTCTCTGGGCAACATGGAGCAATTCAATGATATTCTGTCAGCCGGGCCTGTTATTGTATCTGTTTTCAACAACCTCACTTTTAAATTCGACTATATAAGTCCTAATGTAGAACCATTTTTGGGCGTTAGTCCTGAAGATGTCATAGGTCTTGGCAGAGAGGATTTTATGACCTGCTATATACATCCTGAAGACCTGGAAATTGTGGGTACCAAACTTATTCCTGAACTGGTGAATTTTTTGATTAATGAGGCAAAAGGAGATATCCTGAATTATTCGGTTCACTACAATTACAGGATGAAAGCAGCTTCGGGAAAATGGATCAAAATAGAGCAGCAAACAAGTCCTCTTAAAGCAGATCAGCATGGTATGATCCAGCTGGAGCAGAACTTTTGTACCCAGGTTGGAAAGGCTGATTTTGATGAGTTGTATCCTATTAAGCTAAACATCACGTGCCGGAACAGTGCCGGTGTGTACGAGTCTTGTTTTTCCCGGATTTTTCTTCAGAAAAAAATCAAGGCCGAATCTTTAACCCCGCGTGAATTTGATATTCTTAAATTACTAGCCGCCGGTAAAACCAGTGGTGAAATTGCCAACGCGCTGCACATCAGTGAAGCTACCACCATTACCCATCGCAGAAACATGCTTCAGAAGCTGAACCTCAAGAATACCAGTGAACTGATCGTTTGGGCTTTTCATTCTGGTTTATTGTAGACCTTATCCCTCCTTATTTCGTTCTGATAATGGTATTCTGTCTGTTACTACATAAACAGCCTGTGAAATTGTATTTCCAAACCACTTTTAATGTGCTTGTCCTGATTGCAAATTTTCCTGGGACAAAATAATGGATATTTATACCTGTGGCAATAAAACGATTACCAGCCCATGAAAAAGAATCTAAGCGCATAAGGGGTTTGATGATCATAGAAAAGCATGAAAGAGCAAAATTATATTCCTGACATAAAAGAATCTGATTGCTGCAGTCATAATGGGTCTGCAGGGCATGCAGAGCGTGCTAAACCAGCCCATGAACAGCAGCAACACAAAGCTGGCAGTAGCTTTGGAGCAGTAGAGCTAGCCGGCTGGAAAAAACACTGGGACCTGCTGCTGGCCCTGTTCATACTGGTGGTAGTGCTCGTCCTGAAATGGGGTTTTGGTATCAGCCTTCCTGCTGCTGTAGATTTGCTCGTGCATGTGGCTGCTTATATACTGGCTGGCAGAGAAGTGCTTTCGCTGGCTTTCAGAAAAGCAAAGCGGGGTGATGTTTTCAATGAATTTGTGCTGATGAGCGTGGCAACCCTTGGCGCGTTTTACATTGGTGAGTACAGTGAGGGAGTGGCCGTAATGGTGTTTTACCAGATTGGCGAATGGTTCCAGGGCTCTGCAGTGAAGCGGGCAAAACTAAGTATCAAAGCACTGCTCGATATCCGGCCCGATGAGGTAAGCGTGCTCAGGGGAGGAGAGACCCTGGTGGTAAATCCCAGGGAAGTAGCGCTGGGAGAAAGCATACAGGTAAGGCCCGGCGAAAAAGTAGCTCTGGATGGTACCCTTCAGTCCTCTTCGGCTTCCTTCAATACCGCTGCCTTAACAGGAGAAAGCAAGCCTGACACCAAATACAGGGGAGAGACAGTTTTGGCAGGTATGATCAACCTGAATACCGTTGCCAATGTAGAGGTAACCTCCCTGTTCAGGGATAGTAAGCTAAGCAGGATCCTCGCACTTGTGCAGGATGCCACTGCCCGTAAATCGCAGACTCAGCTCTTTATTTCCCGGTTTGCCAGGGTGTATACACCCATCGTCTTTTTCCTTGCCCTGGCTGTTTGTTTGCTGCCTTACTTTTTTGTAGACAACTATGTGTTTAACGAATGGCTGTACCGGTCCCTTGTATTCCTGGTGATCAGCTGTCCCTGTGCGCTGGTAGTGTCCATACCCCTGGGCTATTTTGGGGGCATTGGCCTTGCTTCCCGAAATGGCATTTTATTCAAGGGGGGTAACTTCCTGGATGTAATGGCTAAGGTAAAAACGGTGGTGATGGACAAAACCGGTACCCTAACCAAAGGTGTTTTTAAGGTACAGCAGGTTGTTTCCCCTCAAATGGAGGCTGACGAATTGGCTGCCCTGGCTGCCGCCCTGGAAAAGTATTCCACCCACCCGGTCGCAAAGGCTGTCACTGATTATGCAGGCAAAGCAGGCAAATTAATTGAAGTATCAAAGGTGGAGGAAATAGCAGGACATGGCATGAAAGGTGAGGCAGGTGGCAGTACAGTGCTGGCCGGAAACCTGAAGCTGTTAAAGAAGTATGGGGTTGCTTATCCTACCGAGCTTGAAAATGTAGCAGATACCATAGTGGCAATAGCCCATGGCGGCAATTATGCCGGCTATTTAGTGATTGCTGATGAGATTAAGGAAGATGCTGCTGCCGCTATTGAGCAGCTGCACCGGCTGAATATCAAGACCGTGGTGCTATCCGGCGACAAGCAAAGTGTGGTAGACGTGGTAGCCAAAAGGCTGGGAATTGACCAGGCCTTTGGCGATCTGCTTCCCGAGGGTAAGGTGGAAAAGCTAAGCCAGCTGAAAAGCAGCGGCCAGTACGTAGCCTTTGCAGGCGACGGGGTGAACGATGCGCCGGTAGTGGCCCTGGCAGACGCCGGAATTGCCATGGGTGGTTTGGGCAGCGATGCCACCATTGAAACCGCCGACATTGTTATTCAAAACGATCAGCCCTCTAAGATAGCCTCGGCCATCAGGGCTGGAAAAATCACCCGGAATATCGTATGGCAAAATATCATCCTTGCCATGTCGGTAAAGATCATTGTTTTAGCCTTAGGAGCCGGCGGGATGGCCAGTCTCTGGGAAGCTGTAATCGCCGATGTGGGTGTTGCCCTGCTGGCAATCTTAAATGCAGTGCGCATACAGCGCATTGATTTATGATTATAACTATTAACTGCTGCTGTTGGAGGTAATCTCCATCAATTGTAATCAGCTCAGCTACCCTCTATTTACTTAAACTGGCGATATAATCCAGCAAGGCCTCCTTTTCTAGATCCTGTAAACCAGTCAGAAGGCCTTCATACATCAGTGATTTATTTACATTTTCCGTGCTCTGAATATCACTTCTTGGAATCTGCACCACGTGATTTCCCACCAGCATCAGCGAAATTTCATCATCATTTGCATGCACCACCCGGCCCAGGACAACATTCCCGTTTTTCTGGGTTACCCGCAGGGCCATCATGCTGGGTTTTATTCTTTCCGAAGGTTTTAGTATTTCTTCCAGGATCTCTGTCCGGTTCAGCCGCTTTGCCACATCCTTCAGATTGGGGCCCAGTAATTCGGTTTTACCATCTACGGCATGGCAACCCAGGCAGGCACGTTCTGCAAACAGTTGTTTGCCGGCTTCTACAGAATTTTTGGAGAGGGGCCTGCTAAGCCCGGCCCTTACTTTAGCAGGCTTATCTGCCAGCCCGGGATCATAGATTAGTTTGTAGAAGGCTCCTTCATTTTCATAAACAGCATTATACCAATAGTCTGCTTTTCCATGTTGTGCCAGGTATAAAGCGCCATCTTTTCCAAAAGCCAGGTTCGATAGCTTTGGTATATCAGCAACGGGAAACTCCTGGTAGGCATAGGTGCCATCGGGCTGCTGCATAATGCTTACCCGGCCAACGCCTCCGCGGGTCCAGCGCTCCCCGGGGCCGTAAAAACTAACAAAAAGGTTTCCTCCCGAACCTCCAAAATCATTATCAGCTTTGTTAAATACAATACCGGAAGGAGCCATTTCAGTTTCCAGCACATGATCGGGTGCTGCAACCGTATCAAACTTGTATTTTCGGGGGTTATGGCCGTAGAAGCTGTTCTTCACCAGCCGGTTCAGCTCTTCATGGGGGTTTCCGCCACCTTCGTTATCAATGAAGAAAAGATCTCCGACAGTGTTAAAGCCCAGGTCGTACACCGAGCGAATTCCCGTAGCCAGCTGTTCTGCCTGTTTACCATCGGGAGATATTCTGATGATAGACCCGCGATAGCCATTTGGATCTGGCGAGGGGGCAGCATTCCAGGAGTCAGTTGTAAAAGCCATATAAAGCCAGCCATCCGGTCCGAACTTCAGCCCGCAAGTCCACTCATAAGGGTGTTCACTGTTGGGGATATCCTTATAAAACACCCAGCTGGTGTCGGCTTTGCCGTTTTTGTCCTGATCTAAAAAGCACCTGATCTGCTGGGCTGTGCCAATGTAAATGGTATCGCCTTTGTGGGCAAAGCCGGTAGGGGAACGCAGGCCATTGTCTTTTACATTGGCATACAGTATTGCCATATCCTCCAGGCCGTCTCCATCAGTATCGCGCAGCGAATAGATCTCGCCTGTTTGGTTGGCGGCATACAGCACCTCATCCGGCCCCAGCTCTATCTGGATGGGGTTTGCAATTTTAACACCCTGGCGGATAGGAAGCTTCACCGCCCTGTAGGGGCCGTAAACAGATACGGTGGTATCGATATAACTACTGTAGCCGGGTGGTGAATCCTTTGTGGTGCAGCCTGAAAAAATTACCTGCAGCACAGCCATCGCTACTACCGCACAGGTTCTGCTGAAAGGATTGTGGAACCGGGCAAAATTTGCATCTGCGTCTACCATGGCTACAGCTTTTTGATTTATATAAATATATGAATTTATTGTAGAATAAAATCAAAAAAGTGTAGTGGTGCCAAAAATCTGGTAACGTGTTGAACAGCGCTGTAAAGTGCTGATACAATGATACTTTCCCCAGGACTACAATCTGTAGCTGAGGCCGTGTATCAGGAGTTCTGAAGCTGCTTATGCTTACTGTTAAGTTGGGCTTAGCCAATGGCTGACAGCCTGACAGAAACAGAGCCTGGTTATTGCTGCATCAGCGAAAAAAGCGGTTTACCCGCGTAAGCTCAATGCGGTACTGGTTCAGCAGGTCGGGTTGTGAGATAAAGCCGATAAATTTATTCTCCCGCACCACCGGCAGCTGCCAGCGCTCAAACTTCTCAAATTTCTCCAGCACTTCAGAAGCGGGTTCGTTAACATCTACCACTGCCATGGGCGGGTGCATCAGGTCTCTGGCTAATATTTTCTCGTAGCTGCTGGTATCGCTTATTTTATCCCGTATATCATTCAGGGTAATAACGCCCACCAGAACGCCCTGCTCATCAGTTACATGCAGCACATCGTGGCTGGTATGGGCAAAAGCATCGAGCACGTGCTTAAAATTAACATCTTCCCGGAGGGGAGTTTCATCTACAATCAGGTGTCGCACAATGAGCTGGTTGAGCAAAATCCGGTCCATACGCTTTGCCTTTTGCTCCTCCAGGGGCTTTTCCAGGTTCTTCCGCAGGTTGTTCCTGTAGTATTTAAGAAAATAGGCCACGGCACATACCAGCATCAGGGGTACAAACAGCTGATAGCTCTGGGTGATTTCGGCAACCAGGAAGATGGCTGTTACCGGGGCATTCATGATGCAGGCAAAGATGGCGGCCATGCCCAGGAACATATATGTAGCGGGGTTGATGTCCATAAAAGGAAACAGCAGCACCGCCAGCTTGTAGTAGAAGTAGCCCAAAAAGCCGCCAGTGATCAGGGAAGGTGCAAAATAGCCTCCTTCGCCACCGGAATTTACGCAGATGCCTGTGCTAAGGGGTTTGGCCATCGTGAGCAGGAACAGGAAAAACATGCTCATCCAGGCGCGGTCCATGAGTGGTGTCAGGGGAGAGTTGGCCATCAGCGACTTTTCCTCGCCGTTGAGCAGCGCATTGATGCTCACATAGCCTTCTCCATACATGGGTGGTAGTATAAAAATAATAGAGCCCAGGGCAATTCCGCCAGCCAGCGCCCGTACATACGCACTTTTAATGCGGGAGAATACCCTGCTGCAGTAGCTATAGGTGCCCAGCAGGTAAGACGACAGAAAAGTACTGATTACCCCAAGCACTATCACCAGCGGTATTTGTTCGTAAGAGAACTCGGCCAGCAGCACCCCGAAGCGCAGCTGGTCACCCATAATAAACTCAAACAGGATTTTACCGGTGGCAGCCGATACCAGCAGCGGAATGAGCAGGGTAGGAGTGAATTCTGGTAAAATAGTTTCCAGTGCAAAAATAAAGCCCCCCATAGGTGCATTGTACACGGCCGATATGCCCGCAGCCACCCCGCAGCCAATCAGCAGGGTGCGCAGGCGATATCCCAGGCCCAGAAAACGGCCTACGTTTGCGCCCACCGCCGATCCACTGGTGATGATGGCGGCCTCTACTCCGGAGCTGCCCCCAAAGCCTATGGTAAGGCCGGTTGTAATAAATTTGGAATAGATAAGCCTGAAGCGGATCATGGAGGATTTCCGCTCGATGGCCTCGATCACATGCTTGGTGCCGCTAAAGTAGGATGTGCTTTTGAAAAGGGTTTTGTTGAGCAGGGTTACCAGAAAGAATCCTATCAGCGGCAGAACAAAGTAGAAATACTGTGGCGCAAAGTATACCGCGTAGATCTCAAAATAATGGATGATGGTTTTGATAAGAATGGCAGCAAGGCTTACAATAACCCCCACCACCACACTTAGCAAAAAGGGCATAATGCGGTTATTGGATTGCTTTCTTCTCCACTGCAAAAATGCCAGCTGGTAGCGATTGGGTCTGTACATGCACTGTGCCTGTGGCGCCTGGGTTCAGATGGTAAAGTAGTGAAATTATCCTAAGCCCAAAAATGCCGGAGCCACATAGCGCATCAGGAAGAAAAAATTGCTGGGATGAAGCCTTTGCCTCCTGCCTTTCCTGAAGGGAACCCCTGCCCTAAAATAGAGGTTCCCATGCCGGTATAATCTGTAACAGCATGGGTAACCAGGCGGTGGTTGGGTGAGAAAACTTAAGCTTCACAGATAGCCTTCAGTTTAGCTAAAGCCCTGGGCCACGTTTCTGAAAAATAACCTTTAAACTGCTCATTGGAGTCCATGTCTATCGATAACAAAGTGCTGCCATTTAGGTCCTGAAAACTGTAGTTTTCCTGTGCACCGGCCCAGCCCTCAACTTCTTTGCCGCTTGTTATCTCTTTGCCATGCTGGTACACACCCAGGTGCTCTATAGATACAAATTTATGGGGGATATTCTCTTTTATGCGGCTCACCATACCTCCCAGGCTACCATCTTGATCTGTGCCGATAAATAAGATTTTTGATCCCTTCTGCCAGGAGCCTTCATAGTAAGATCCCGGGTTGAAGGCTGCTGTCCAGGCTTTATACAATTCTTTATCGAGCATGCTGGTATATACCTTTTCTACAGGAGCGTTTATCTCAATTTCAAAATGCAGGCTCTCCAGGCCAGGCTGAGACTCTGTATATTTTTTAAAATTATCCAGGATCGCCTGCCAGCCATCCTGCTGCATCTCCAGGGAGTGCGTGTTTTCTGCTTCAAAACTTTCTGTTACAGTGGTTTTATCGTCCTGTGCATCAAACTTTATCTTCACCTGTCTTCCGTCCAGAAGTGTGTAGGTAAGCAGCTGGTAGGGTTCTACCTCCTGGTAAACTCCTTCAAAATCAAAACCCATGCTTCCGTCTCTGGCCTCCATTCTGGAAAGGAATTTACCACCCTCCCGCAGGTCGTTTTCAGCCCGTGGGGTATGCCAGTCATCAGAGGCATTGTTCCATTTGGTTATGTGATCTGGTTCTGTCCAGAGCTTCCATACCTTCTCTACAGGCGCATTGATGGTTGCTGCTACCGTCAGGATTTTTTTTTCTGCTGTTTCCATGGCGAGTGTTGCTTTTGGTGAATGTTGATAGACAAATTTATTACAAAAAGTTAAGAACCGGCAGGTGTAAAAACGCCAATAGAAGGGTGATTTGCGACAGGTTTATCGGCCGATCCTTTCACTGCCAGCAAGGTGAGACCCATACAGAAAAAGGACTTCAGGGAAGTCCTTTTTTTAGTTAAAATATGGCATGGGGGTGAATGGGTATTTTAAACATGATTTGTTTCCACGGGGATCAACACGAACAGCCTGATGTGCGCCTGACTAAATTTGTCTTATTCAGGCCATTCCTTTAAGGGGGCAGCAGGTCTGGTAGTAATTTTGATATTGGTCTGTGGGATAAGCTGCACCCTCAGCGTGCCTTTTTTTCCCTTTCTCAGGGTGGTTTCAAAGCCTGTTAAAATGGTGCCTGGGTTTGGAGAATCATAATCGTTTGGCGATTCAGTAGACCAGGTTGTTAAGCGGATATTTTTCGGGGATACAACTTTCAGCAGCAGCTTTTTTCCGTCTTTGGTAAGCAGCATTGTGTTTTTTCCGGTAATTTCTACCTCTGCCGCCGTTAGCAGCGACCATCTGATGGTGGTGGTCTCCCTGTTTGCCGGTTTTATTTCATCCCGTACCTCTACATACTGCTGGTCTATGATGGCAATTCCCCGTTGTGCTGCTGTTAAGGAGGGCGCATAAATTTCCGAAAGATCTACAACGGCATGCATAAAATCAGGCTTGGCTGACCAGGAGCTAAGCGGGGCAAATGCTTCGGTGCGTTGTGGTTCATTGTTTACAGTTAAGGTATTATGAGCCTGGTTGCTGTATCTGAATACCTGCCAGCGCTGCGAAGCTTGACTTCTGTTCCATAAATCGATGCCTTTGGCTTCCAGGGCGGTGTAATTCTCGGTGCCAAAATCCATGGCCCAGCGAATGCCGGATGCTTCCATAATAAAAGAACCAGCATCCATATGCCCATGATTTACCGATGGGGAGCCACCCTTGGTTCCTACAAAAATAGCCTGGGGGCTGGTCCAGGAGGTACGCATCAGTGCAACGGGATTTTTTCCCTTTCCCGCCCATAGTTTATCTTTGGGTGGCGTGATTCTATCCATTTCTATCCCTCTATTCCAGATCATGATGGCAGGCAATAAGCGGTTTCTGGCATGATTTGCTGCATTTTCCTCAATCAGCTTCTTTTTTTCCACCCACAGCAGCGACGGGTCTTTCAGTTTGCCTGCAAACCAAAACATGGCAGGCTGCAGGCCCCCACCTGTGCCGGAATCGCTGTAGTTAAAGGCTTTGCCCGAAGGAGCCGTCATGTGCAGCATATAACCTGGTGTTTTTAAAAAGCCCTGCTGCTCAGATAAACCAAAATCCTGCCCGAAAACCTTCTCCAGGGCGCTGATGAACATAACATTGAAACTGGTTCCATAGCCCCAGTAGCTGTAACCCTCGGGATAGGCTCCGTCCGGTCCATAATCCTGCATGGGGAGTACAATTGTTTCAATACCTCTTTCCATTATTTTCAATGCTAACTCAGGCTCATCCTCATAAATGGCCAGTGCGCCAAAGAGCATGCCAGCATTGCCCACCTGGTTCCAGTTATGGCTTTCCTGCAGCCATCCGTTGTAGGCAGGATCCAGCGATGGTTCAATGCCCTTTTTCATAATTGCCTCCCTGATGATCATCTTTGAGCTGTCGGAGAGCGCACTAAAAAGCCAGTCGTAGCCAATGGCTACGCCCATGGTCATTTCAGCCACATCCAGAAAATGAGAAGGATTCCAGTCAGAAAAAGCACATACGGCCAGCAGTTCTGCTTCGGCCCGTTTTAAGTATTGTTCTTCTCTGCTTATTCTCCAGGCATAGGAGAGATAAAATATGTTGCGAAGCGAATTCCTGGAAACTGAAAGCAGCCTCCGGCCTACCATTTCTCTTTTCGGCAGATCCTCCGTCAGCATCTGATTGCATTCTCCTAAAATGGCTGCGTGTAAGGCACTCCAGGTAGCGTCAGCGGCAAGTGTTTTCCGGATGCCCTCTTCCTCACCCTCCAGCAGCATAATGCGGGGGTGAGCAGGTATTTGCTGTGCTAGGGAAAGGGGCTGCTGTGCATTGGCAGCCGTTCCAAGGGCAAGCCAGCTAAAGGCAATAAAAACAAAGAAAGATCTGCTGCTCATGGATGGTTCAATTAGAGGAAAACTTAAGTGTGCCTGCTCGCTACCTTTACTGTTCCTTTTTCAGAAGAATATCTATTCCGGCTGAATATAATTTATTCAAGCCTTTAGCTTATGATGCTGTAAGCTTAAAATGTTGAGCTGCTATGAGCAGCTAAAGAACGAATTGGGAGTGTCGGATAGATTGGGGAAAAAGCGGAGTTTCGTGCTATGGCAGACATATTCATTGCAGGATTATTTCTTTAAATAAAAGAGCATCCGTCTGAATACCATCCTGTGCTGTATAGCCGGAGCCGGCCGAAAACTACACAACCCCCGCTGGTGCGGGTTCAATTCATTAAATTAAGCAGATGATAGTACGTTTTTTATGCATAGCAGATCATCTCCTGCTACACAGCTGTACTGGGTGATCAGCGGAGGGAGTCAAAAAAATAAAAGGGACTGATTTGCTCAACCAATGGCATGCACCTGTTTTGGCTTGGTAAATCAGTCCCCTTTTTTATGTGTAAATTTAATTATTCACTTACCTCATCCTCTTCAGGACTAGGCGTAAACTCTTTGTTGGCCTTATCAACTCTTGTGTTGAATTTGTCCAGCATGTTTTTGATGAGATCCTCATTATCGGAAGCATTGGAATAAACTTCAGTAAGAGCATCCTCTACTTCTTTATCAGGGGCATTCATCAAATTAACTTCAAGCTGCGCTACTTTTTGAACCAGGGCAACCTGACTATTATGTAAATCTTCCAGGGAAGATTTAATAGTATTTAATTTATCTAACTGTGCTGCATCCATAACTATAATTCTAAAAATATTATGTGATCAGCAAGCAACAAAATGCTTGACTGTTGTATGGTACTTTTACGCGAAAGCCGCACATTGGTTCGATCTATAGCAGGTAGGGCACAAAAGTAATCAAGGTTTTGGCAGGGCCTGCTTAGGTAGTGACACGCTGCTCTGGGTGCTTTGCCGTTACCGCGCTACTCTGGGTTCGGCCAGTACTTCCCGCACAGATTTCCACTGCATAAAAGGGTAGCGGTCATTATCGAGTGGTTTTAATTTAGACCAGCCCCTGAACATATTGCGCATGTACTGCATGCCCTGCCAGGGCGGGAAGACTTCACCATTTTCCGGGTAAACCCTGCGCATCATGTTAATCATTGTGTCGAGAGTTGCCATTCCCCCCACGCGGAACAGCCGGAAGTTATTGCCGGTTGCCTCACTGGCAGCTTCTTTCAATCCACGGGCAGTAACTACATCACCGGCAATGCGGAGGAAGCGAGGGCTGTCAGGATCCAGGGCGGCGGCGGCGGTGTAGGCAGCAGTGTCATCCATCGTCGTGAAGTCCAGCGGCTGGTCTGCATCTCCCCAGTAGATTACCCGCCTAAGCGGAAATAGTACCAGGGGTGCCTGCCCCTTTAGCAGATTGGTGAACATACCACAGAGCACTGAAGTAGCCCTGATCGGAGACTTGTCCAGACGCTCCTTAAACTCCTTGCGAAGGTCGAGATTACGGTTAGTTCCGGGAGAAAGCATCGTAAAATCAATCGAGTAATCGGAGGGGATAAAGCGTGGAACACCAGCTTCTACTGCCGCATTGAGCAGCTGGGTTTGCACCTCTACCATCACTTCACGGAGTCCTGACAAAGCCGAGACAACACAGGTACCACCCGCACACGCTTTGGTTAATTCTTTGTGGTTATTATAATCGACCTCGGCGATCGACATGCCCTGCTGTTGCATCGCCGCGACCGAATCGCTGTCGCTCTCTGGGCGAACAATTGCCCTCACCTTTGCACCCCGTACAAGTAGTGAGCGTGCAATTTTTCCACCAAGTTTCCCGGTGGCGCCCGCCAGAATAATCGTTGCTTCGTCAGTATTGGTAATCATATTAAATGCTGAATTTTAGTTTATATTATCTTTCAGCTTTAACCCTATACCAATAGCAATGTTATACGGCCGGCCTGCTGGCAGCTATATAACGGGGTTAGGTTCAGCCTGGTAAAACAGCTATTTGCTCCCTGCCTGAAAGGCGTTTAGATCAGTGGTATGTGTTAAAAAATTTATATGCTGCAAATACTGCTAAAAGGGCACTTTTTTAGCAAGATTACCGGAGCATGCGCATCAAAGCAACGCGGATATTGGCGGGGGCAGATTTGAAAATGTGCTGATGTACGAATAGCTGAAAACATGCCGGAAATGAGGCTCAGCTTTGAATGACTATTTGTTCGATGCGTTTTCCTTTGGCACAATTACAGCCACTACCGGTAAATGATCGGAAGGATATTTACCCTTTTGGGCATCTGTTATGGTAGCATGCTGCAGCACTGAAAAATGCGCAGATACAAAAATGTAATCTATCTTTTTGCCCATTTCATTTTTAACATCAAAGGTGCTAAAGGTGCCGGGCGGGCCATAAGGCTTGCTTTCTGAAATTTTTTCTGTGTTGTGCAGCAGGCCGCTGCTGGTTAAGTTGGCAAAAGCGGGGGTGTCTTCCGTGGTATTGAAGTCTCCCGTCAGCACAAAAGGCTCAGTGCCTGCAATCTCCTTTATTTTTGCTGCAATCAATAGCGCACTGTTTTCCCTGGCTTTTACCCCCATGTGATCAAAGTGGGTGTTGAAAAAATAAAGCACAGTACCCGTTGCCTTGTTTTTAAGCTTTACCCAGCTACAGATCCGGACGATGGCAGCATCCCAGCCTTTGGAGGGTTTATCTGGTTGAGGTGATAACCAGAAGGTACCCTGGTCTTCAGCACTAAACTTATTCTTGTTGTAAAAAACGGCTGAAAACTCCCCCTGCTCCTTACCATCGTCCCTGCCAACGCCATACCAGGCATAATGGGGCAGATTTTGGGCCAGGTAGCTAAGCTGATGCTGCAGGGCTTCCTGCACTCCCAGCAGATCCGGCTGGTGATAGCGGATCAGGGATTCCACCCGTTCCTTCCGGTGGGTCCAGCTGTCTTCCTTATCGGCAGGAGTGTCGTAGCGAATGTTGTAAGTCATGACCCGTATCGGTTCAGCAGTTTGCTGTCCGGATGCTAGTGTGCTGCAGAAGAACAGAACACAACCCAGTAGTATCAAAAAGTAAATTTTAACCATGGCTGATGCAGAAAAAAATATTCGCCTCAAAACATACCCTCTGGTATGCTCTTCTAAAATGGCATTTTACTCCCTGAATCAAAAGCAAAAACTAAAATTAAAAGAGATCACCCATTTTTGGGACCATGCCCATCAGGATAACTGATGCTGTTATACATACAGGCGGGGCAGTTAATGCTGAGGGGAAGAGGGGGAGTGTTCTCCTGTAACTTACCTGCTGTGATACACCTCTTCGATTTGTTCCCGAACACTGCGATAGGCCTCTGCTCCCTGTACTGCAATATCTTTCCACCTGCACTCCAATGCAATTGGGCCGCTATACCCGATACTATGCAGGGCTCTAAGATAGGGCCTGAAATCCTCCCCATGAACCCCGGGTGCCGAACGGCCTTCTTCTTCAGCCAGCTCACAGTACACAATATAACCTTTTCCTTCCTTTATCACGTCGGGAGCCTCGTTCTCCATCAGCATGTGGTAAATATCAACGCACAAGCGAAAATTCTTGTGATCTACCGCCTTTACTACCTCCAGTGCTTCGGCTACCGTATTTATATGATTTGCTTCCCGGCTGTTCAGGTTTTCGACGGCCAGCATAATATCATACTGCGCTGCCAGCACTGCTACCTTACGGGCCATGGAAACAAATTGTGCTCTGGCTTCCGTGCGGTCAAATCCATCGGGCACCTGCCTGGACCCGCCGCTACCCCAAATAATAAATTCAGATCCTGCATCCCGGGCCCGCTGAAAAACAGCTTCTACATATTCCAACACTGCCTGCTCATCTGTTTCCGGACCCACCACCTTTAAATGTCCCGGAATAAAAAGATTGCTGCCCAGTAAGGGCGTGCGCATCGTCTTTAGTGTACTAAGATGTTCCCTGTATTCAGGTTCAGCAACAGTAGCTGGTGAAAATATCTTTTGTGTAGATTCAACCAAAAAGCTGTATCCCTGCGCATGAAGCAGACTATCATTTTCATACTCATGCACAACCCCTATTTTGGGAGCATCCATATTTTTCTGGGCTATGCAGGAGGTACCGGCTATGCTGGCTGTGATGAGCAGAAAGAGCAGTTGTTTTATTTTCATGAGGTGCCATATTGTATTGCCGGGGCATCAGGATCACCTGCCCGTCCAAATCTTCCAGGCATATCCGGAGTCTGTTTTACGAGCAGCATTATTTAACCAGCACAGGAAAAAGTGTAGTTAATACAAGCTGTCAGATGTTCCCAATCCGGCTTCGCCATCAATCGTATCAGGGCAAAGCCAGCTAAAAAGATAGCAATAAAATATTAAAAATGAAGCAGGGCCTCATGCGCCTGTACTGCTGATGTACTGCTCACAACGCCAGATGCTGCGTTAGCTTTACTGTATTTGCCTGTTCCTTAATTTTCAAAGCGGGCGCATTTCCTTCCGTCTGAATGTATAATCCCTCCGGAAGTTCTTTTGGTAAGGCTATCAGCTTTCCCTCTACAATATGCTTCTCGAAATCATCAATGGCACGGGCATCCAGATGCTTTAACAGCAGGGCTTTAAATACATCATGGTTGAAGCGGAGGGAAGGATTATTCTTTGCGCTCTGTAGTAGCTCCAGCATCAGGTGGTCCAGGCTCTTTTTGCCTTTAGACCGTTGTTTCAGTTGCTGGTCAAGTAAAAGGGCATACATAAAACCCCTTTGATAGGGCAGTTTATGATACTCCCGGTCAGACCAGAATTTATCTAAAGTGAGGGCACTGTTAGGGACTGTATTAACTGATGAATTGTGATAGGGAACAATCATATCCCTGTTCACTGTTTCCACCCATTCTTTCAGACTTAGCTGTTTACTCTTCAGCATAAGCTTGTAGGCGTAGTATTCGGTAAAGCCTTCGCTGAACCAGTACTGCTTTTCTTCCGCTTCGTTCCTGATGGTATTGCCTATCCATTTATGGAGCAGCTCATGGTTGTAGAGCCAGACCAGCCGGTCCAGTCCGGTTCCGGCATTGTTTGAGGCAAATGAAATAAATGAGTTGGTAAGGCCGCTGCCTCCAATAGAGTAGGCCTTCGAGGTTTCGGTCCACTCCTCAAAAGTTGGCAGGAGTGTTACAGAAAAAGGTGCATCCAATCTATCCTTCCAGAAGCTAACGTGGGTAGGGATCGTTTGCTTCAGTAGCTCAAAAACTGCACTGTCGCTAAAGGTTTGCCAGTTGCCTCTTGTTAAGAAGTTAACCTGCTGTCCCTGAAAATCATACTGGTAGCGCCTGAAGTCGCCGCCTACAAAATAGGAAGCATACAGCATTACGCGCGTAAGCTCCAGCTCCTGGTGCAGCCCGCTGCCAAAGCTGCTGTGGAAAATGGTGCCCGGGGCGGGTGTATCCCAGATAATTTCTACTACAGCGGTATCGGTATCGTCTCCGAACAGCTCATCTGGCGTAATAAACAGGCGCATGCCCAGCAGGTGAAAATACTCCTGCTGAATAATGGGCCGGTAGCGGTGGTAATTCTTAAGGGGTTCGTTAAAATCCTGTTTGATCGTATAGCTGATGCCGGTTAGCTGGTTTGGCTCAGTTTGAATTATGATCAGGCTGCTGTCTCTCATAAATGAGATGTTTGCCGGTTCCGGCTCCACCTTAAAGCTCCCGATACAGTCGAAGATGTTTTTGTCTCCCCATGAATCATTCTCATACCGCAGTACCAGCTTACCATCCTGGTCGCTCTTGTACCTAAATGAAACCTGCATGTTTAAACTATCCCGGTAAGCGGGCTTTACCCGATAAGTAATCTTATTAGGTGCCGCTTCTGTGTTTGCCTGGGCAAAAGGGGAGTGTATGAGCAGCGCCAGCAAAAATAAACGGGCTGCCTGCAGGATGTTGTTGAGCTTCATGGAGGTAAAAGTGTTTGCTAAGTAGCTGGTAGCTGGTTAGTTATACACCAGCGATATAAAAATATCTGAAATTTAGCACTTGCAAATGGTAGCACAAAACAGAATTGCGTTAGCAGGTATTTCTTCTTTTTGAATGGCGATTTTCTTTTCCGGATGGTACTGCCTAAAAAGGAAATGGAAACAGCAATCCTGTTGCCCCTGGCTGATTTCAGCAGGAGGTGCAGTTGTGGCTAAGCCGGTAGAGCACCGATTCTGTTACAATAAAATTTATTATGTTAAGTAAACAATCTGGATGTTAAAAAACTTAAAAGTGAGCATGTAAAAGAGGGTAGGCTCCATACACCCACTACTCTTTTGAGGCATGCCCCGTGCCGACATAAAAGATGATTTATTTAGGAGTACCCAAAAGGGAGTGAGCTGCTTTTATTTCATTAAGCTGGTTCACTTCCTTCCAGATCGAGTCTATATTTGTATATACTGTTTCTTCTTTTGATAAGGTATGCCTTACTGAATTACGAACTTATCATAGAAATCAAGATAGGTACTCCCGCTTCTGACCCTGATTTTTACGGGTCCGTTCAGGTAGGCATAATTTGGTATTCTCACCTGAACCTGATCGAAACTGGCGTATTCGAGCGTGGCCAGATTATCGCCAATGAAAACTTCTATCCTGTTTTTGCCTACTGACAGGTGCCTGCCGGTTACTGTGATCAGATCACCTCTTTTACCGGCTTTTGGGGAAAAATCATGTATTTCAGGAGGGGCAGTACCATTGCTTTCAAAAGAGGCCTCATTACCGAGTATGAGTAGGCTCTTGGTTTTAACATATGCCCTGTAGGTATACGCAGTCTCCCTGGCCAGGTCTCCTGTAATGCGCAAACTGAAATCATCTATACTGCCTGTGCGGGACAAACTGTATTGATACTGTCTGTTATTGCCCTCCCACATAAACCCAAAATCTATTATCTCCTGATCACCTCTTGATAACAGACTTGCCTTTATGGTAACAGATTTTGGATCTACCACTGCAGATTTATTTGTTTCTACGATGGGATAGGGTTTAGCAAAAGGATAATCATCTTCCTTATCGCATGCGGTTCCAAAAACAAGGATCAAAATAAAGCATGCTATGCTGTTAATCGTTTTCATAGATTACCTTTTATGCTTAAGAAATTGTTACTGACAGAAAAATCTTTGTTGCTATAGAGATTGGTATGGCCTATTTCAAGCGCTATGTAGCGGTTGTAGGTATAAAACAGCTGGATACCAGTACCAAGGTTAAATCCGTAATAATATTCAGGCATCTCGATGAACTGAGAATTCTTTTCGAAAGTGATTACATTATCCTTGATGTGTGCCTGGAAGAGATAGCTATTCGAACGGAGTGAATAAGTAAAGTTTCCGCCCAGAAAAGCGTAGGGTTTTAATTTGCCAACACTGAGACTGTAAACGGGTGAAATATCCAGCTGCAGGTTCGACTGCTCAATGATTACATCCTCATTCAGAAAGGGAGATATCAATTCTTTAGCTAATTTCTGTTTCCCCAGCAGGAGTTGTGAGTGAATACTTAAGTTGTTGACCTTCCACACTGGTTTCTGTACAAATAAGCCTACCTGCAAATCTGTTGTATTGACTGCCGTAGACCCCCATTTATTAGCAATATAAGAGTCATCTGAAAACATTATTTTTGAGGAAGTAAACCTTATCACCGGACCATAACTGGTAAAAGGAGTTGGTTTAGATTTACCGGTATTGAGGTTTCTGATGTAGTGTGATAAGGATCTTTTCTCGTACCTGACCAGCTTATGCGCATTCTCCCCTCCTTGGTAAGGATCGGAATAAGCTTTTAGGTATTGGTGCAGTTCATTCTTTCTGACAAGCACGAGTGAATCTGTTTCCAAAAAAAAGATTTCTTCAGGGGCTTGTAGTCTGTAAAGGCTTACGTTTCCTTCTTCTATCAGCTCCAGGAAGGCCTGCTGGTGTTTGTCAGCGAACCAGATCTTTTTAGAGATAAATTTGGTGCTGTCGTCATAGCCAAATTCTGAAAGCTGATCAGCATCAAAGGTTTCATATTTGTTTTTACCTGTAGAAAACTCTACAGTCCGGAACATGCCAGGATAGAACCTGACCTTTCCCAGGGCATAGGCTGTATCTCCTTTTACAATGAATCCATTCTTCTGAGCGTGTCCGATATGGAAAAGGAGGAGCAATACAGGGAGGAGCAGGAATGCTTTCTTAAGAAATGCTGGTGTGCAAGACATATTATAATTAGTAGGATTTATCAATTATACTTTCCGGGGAGACTAAATCCATTTCTTTGCTTAGGTTCTGCAGGGCTTTACAAGGTGTAGCTGCACTGCAGATTCAGGTTTGCTATTCGGTCTTTACGTCCCCGCCGATGCCCTGGGGTAAATGATTTTGCGCCGGATGAATTTCAGACAGCGCCCTCATTTCAGCGCAGGCATAGCAGGACTGTACGTCAGCATACAAAGTAAGCTGCTGTGCGTAACTGCCTGAATTCCCAAGCAAAGTAGGAACAGCAGAGCCTCAAGTGCAAAGATTTGGCGCCCTATGTAAGTTAATAGTAGATTATGACCGGCACCAGCCACGACAATCCCCTGCCCTGAAATGCTGGTGCTGGTTCAAAGAAAGTAGCACTGGGATGATTTGCCTGTCGTCCCGAAGATAATCAGCATAAAAGCATGCTGATGAATGAGTGGCTGAGGGGGTTTTCCTGATGGTAGATACAGTTTAAAACCCTTTTAAAACGTCCTTTAGTGGGCCAGCTCCGGGCCAGAAAGATCTCTGCTGTTCAGGGATTCTTAGCACGAATTTCCCCGCGTACCAAACGTCCCGAAGGAGTTAAGTCCATCCACATCCAGCCGCCGGTGGGGGAGGCGCCCGGGAGCAGGGCAGAATGCACCTCTTCCTTATCTGCTACAGACCAGTTACAATGGCTGATTTTGTGTTCATCCAAGAAATCCCACCACAGCCGTGCTTCCTCCTCGTTTATAGTGCCATTGGAGGAGGCACCACCAACGCCGTATTCTGTTACAAAAAGTGCTGCGCCACGCTCCAGTGCTTTTTGTGCCTGCCTCCGTAATGCTTGCTGGTGTGTACCCGCATAATAATGCAGGGTATAGGCTACGTTAACATCCTTTACCGGGTCGAGCGATGCTTCATCTACCTTCATAGAATAGTGGCCGGTGCCGCATACGATTAAATTATCCTCATCATATTGCCTGATCACGCCAATGATGCTTTCGTGGTATGGCTTGATGTACATACGCCAGCCCCCTGTTTGCAAAGGTTCGTTCCAGGGCTCATAGATCACGTTTGGATACTGGCCGTAGCGTTGGGCCATTTCTGCAAAAAACACCTTAGCCTCTGCTTCGTACTTATTGGCTTCGTGTACATGAAAATCAATGATCACATAAATGCCCAGTTCAATGGCAGCCTCTACCACTGCCATTACTTTTGCTTTTTCCTGCGCCGGGTTGGTGGCATAGCCGCCATGATCAACCGCCATTGCTGCCCGTATCACGTTAATCTTCCAGTCATCGCGCAGCCACTGAACTGCCTGCTTATTCCAGTACTGACCGATCCACTGGCTCCAGAAGAGTGACATTCCCCGCAGCTGTACAGGCTCCCCGTTTTTGTCTACAATCGTATTCCCCCTTACCTGCAGCTTTCCATGCCTGCCCACCGCGGTTTGTCTCCAGGCACTGCTGGTATCAGCGTAGACAAAAGGTATCGCATCAGGGGTTGGGGGAGGTGTTACAGAATTTTCATTTGGAAGCCGGGTACTTTCCTGCTGAGTGCAGTGGCTGAATAAGAGCAGACAGCAGCTAAAAAGAACCGCTATGCCGTTCAGTTTTCTGTTCCAGAGGATGGACTGAAGATATTTCACCTTTTGCTGTTAGATTCCTTAATGATAGGAATTAATTTTTGCAGTATCAAACAAAAGGTAAGCGTTGGTCTCTATGCCCTTGTGGGCAAGCTGTTAGTGTTACCATGATCATAGGTGCAGGCCTGCTGACATGCGCGCTGCGGTGCTTATAAGCGTTTTCTAAGCTTAATCAATGTTTTGAATTCAGCTTCTAAAATCATATTGCTTCCTTCTATCTCTACAACCCTGTATGAGTACCTGTCCGTAGGATTTGTTCCTATTTCAAAGATTAGTCTTCCACTTTCAGTATCATACCAATAGGCCCCTTTTTTATTCGTAACAGTATAATTTTCAATGGTAGTCCAGCTGACAGCATGATAGGTTTTATCCTGGTTTAGCCTTACACAGGAGACATATTGGCCAAACAAGCTGGCGAAATAATCATAGTTATCTTCTGAAACTGTTAATACATTTCCGTTATCAAACACCAGTTCATAAGGCACCCAGATACCGGCATTCTGATTGTAATCAAACGTCGGAGTGTGGGGATCTTTTTCGCAGCCAAGCATAATCAGTACAAGTGCAAGTACGAAGATATCTCTCATGATTTCTGAATTAAAATGCCATTAACCAGCTCAACGCTTTGGGTTTGGAACAGGGGAGCGTGTAGTAATAGAAATGTAGTGATAATCTATTTATAATGATTTTATTGCAATATTATTTATTCAAATGTAATGGAAGTTTGTAGTTGTACGAATTGTTACAATCTCCTATATTTCGCCAAACGATACATATATGCGTACATCAGTCTTGTTTATTACTATGCTACTGATTGCCCTGGGGGCTGGCGCGCAGGGCATAAAGGATTTTAGGCCAGGACGGTATTACGACAACAGTGGGAACAGGCACGATGGCTTTATTAAATACAAGTACAACAACAAGAGAAAGATATACTTCAGGGCTGGTCCCAATGAAAAAGCCATCAGTCTAAGGCCGGATGATCTAAAGAGTTTTGTTGTTAAAGCAGACTCTTTTATGGTGCTAAGGAATTTTTATTTAGACCGGAAAAAGCCAGGCGGAAGGATGCCGGCAGATTTTGCAAAAGTAGTTGAACCAGGACCATTGACCCTGGTCAGGCATTACTCTATACAAAAATCTGATTACTATGGGTATGCCGCACCAACAGCTGGAAATTATGTTGGTATTGAAGGTGTAAAGACCTATTACCTGGTGAGTCTTCCCTCGAATGCAGTTACCGTGGTGAACTTCGACAGGGACCTCTTTAAAACAAACATGGCAAGCTTTTTCAGTGGTGTACCAGAAATAGCAGAAAAGATCAGGAATGGAAAATACCTGTGGGAAGATATGCCGGAGGTTGTCCGGCTCTACAATCAGCAGGTATCAAACAGAGAAAATTGAGCCAGGCAACATTAGAAGCCATTTAACCGGCTGTTAGCAAAGGGTATTGCGTGACTGTGGTGGCTTTGCCCTAAGCCTGGAAAAATGGAGTAGCGCCAGGGAGAGTGTATAACTATTGATAAACAGATTCTAAAGCGATGATAAGATCTTTTGGATCCCGGAGGTCCAGCTTTTCCTGCTTTACCTTTTTGCGGATTGCATTAATTTTATTCTCATCCGTGATGTATTTTTTGAGCATATCTTGGGTGCGCTGATCACCAGGTTTTGCACTCATCAGATCATCCCAGATATTCAGGCGTTCATCGTTTTCCATGTAAAATAGTTTGAACTGGCCTTCAAGTGCTAAATAAAGGAGCTTCTTCACTTCTATTTCGCCAGTCCTGTAACCCACTTCAAGGCTCCTCTGATGCCGAATAAAAGGGGGAGGTAAATAATTTTGCGGCAGGCTTGGTCTTATTTTAAGCTGCTCATAGCATAAATAGTATCGGTCATCTTTTTTCCTGCCGGGTTGGCACACAAACAGATTACCCTCTGATCCGGCAGCCACTATTTTCAGTGTTTCATAATTAGGGTATTTTTCCAGTACTGCAAATTCTTTTCCCTCATGATATACCTTAAAATAGGTGAAATATTCTTCCTCTATCGGTAAAGTGTAGTACTGGTTTCCGCCAAAGGAAAAGCTTACTACATCAGCGGCTAAGAATGTAGCAGGCTGTTCTTCTTTATCTCTTTTATAATGTAATACATCATTGTGCTCATCCAGGCTTATCCAGAAGGTTCTTTCAATGCCATCAGCAAATAGCACCTTCTGTTGTTCAAAAGGAGCAACCTGGGCAGAAAGCGACAGGCCTAAGAAGGAACAAAAGATCAGGAGGAGGATTAATCTGGGCTGCACTGTGTATGTATCTGTTGGTGGCGGAAAATTACTCAGTATGTTGCAATTAACTTGATACCAAATCCTCTGAAAACTTACTTATCGAAAGGGAATATTGAACCTGCCAAAGATTTCAAACCCTGGAAGCTTAGCTCCCTGCAGGGGTTCATTCATTCAGATAAACCCTGTATCTTATAAATACAAGCCTGCAGGGCTGTGCGTTTTACATTGTTGAGTAGCCTGAACTTTGGCTAAGCTATTGTTTCTCCCTGCGCTGCTTTGATATTCTGTTAACCTCCTTCAATAATAAGGGGAACGCAGGATGAGCCATGCCGCCATGGTCAAAGCCATCCAGCTCATACAAAACGGTTTCTTTGTGACCGGCTAATTTCATCATCCGCATGAAGTATGCATTTTCCTCATAGCGCCCCAGGAGCTCCAGTTCGCGGTCTCCTGTAATGAGCAGCAAGGGCGGAGCATCGGCTCGCACATGATAAAGGGGCGCAAGTTTATCAATAACTGCCTGCGTTTGTGGTATGCCCTGTTCTTCGCGCACCGTCATATGTGTAATGGTATGACCACTAAAAGGAATCAATCCCGCAATACGATCAGCATCGATCTTATGCTGCTTCAACCAGGATTTATCTAATCCAATCATGCTGGCCAAATACCCGCCTGCAGAATGTCCGGAAACAAAAATAAGGGAGGGATCACCACCATAACCCGCTATATTTTCAAATACCCAGCTCACTGCCGCTGCAGCATCCGCTATGTAAACAGGGGCCTTCACTTTTGGATATAAGCGATAGTTAACGGCTACAATTGCCACACCCTGCTCTTTTAGCTCCTCCGGAATATGTTTGTTTCCGCCAGTCAATCCTCCTCCATGAAACCACACAATGGTAGCGTAGCCATTTGTGTCCTTAGGGTAGTATACATCCAGGACACAGCGCTCCCGGATGTATTCTTCTGCCTGGTTTACAGATTTGCTGTAGTAGTGAATGTTTTCTTTTGTCTCGTATTGAGCTTCCTGGGCCTTTGTTAAAAAGCTAAATCCTGTTAGCAGGATGATCAGTAAGGTTCTCTTCATGCCAATATGCGTATGCTGCTTTATGATCTAAAATAAGGCTTTAAAAAAAAAGAAGGCATCCCGGCTCCTGCAGTGCGATAAGTTAGCTTTCTGCAGTGTCAATGGCAAAAAAGAGAAAGGGTGTTTTATTTATTTTGTTGTTTCGATCACGATAGGAATGGGTGAAAATTTTGGTGCGTATTTGATAATCTATCTGTAAATATCACAGGCACCACTGCACAACAACCCGGATTACATAAGAGGGTGTCGTGCAGTGATGCCTGTGATAATTTGATTTTAATCTATTACCTTCCGTTAACAGTAGATAACAGGTGATGCTAACACTTCAGCCGTAAACAGGGGATAATGCAATGTTAATTAAAGGTGTTCCTGAAGAGAGTGAAAATAGCAGACAAAATCCAGACAGCCTATCTAGTAAAGCTTCTCATGTATCGCCCCCCGCTCAACTTCTGCAGAATAATTATTCATTGAAGCTCATGGCATAACGCTTGCAATAAACGCATAATCATGCTGATAAATGCAAACGTTACACCATGAGGGTTCAGGAAAAATGCCTGATGACAGGGAGTCGGGCAGAGGGGCGATGCTTATCCAGACTCCCCGGTTTTATGACTTGCTCTGTTTTTAACACCTGATGGATCCAGAACAAGCTTCTCCACAAAGTGTGAAATAATGCTACCTGACTTCTACAATCTCAAACCGGGGCTGTGTGCCGCCACCTATCAGCACATGCAGGTAGGAATTCAGCACAAACACATCACCACCGGGACGAATGGCCGCAGAAGCAGGAAAGGTTGCACCGGTATAATAAACATCACTAACCTCTGCGCTCTGCCACATATCTTTGCTCCGCAGTGTAATTATATTGCCTTGTTCACCCCCAAAATCATTATTCACCACTACAAGCTCATTGTTATTCTTAAGGGTTAATCCATCAGGACCATTCAGAGCAACAGGTACACTGATCTGGCTGTAAGCTGCCGGATCATCGATGGGAAAGCGCAGCAGCAGGTTCTCATCCAGCTTGGAAACGAGCAGATAACCACGGGAGTCGTATTCTATGCCGTTTAAGCCAAAGCCCCCTGGTGCTGGGCTCAGGGCCTCGTTCATGTAAAAAACAGAAGCATTCCCGTCCGTATCTACCTTGTATATAGCCCCCGTAAAGCTGTCGGTAACATATGCATTTCCCTGCTGGTCTACCGTTACGTCGTTGGCAAAATGCGGCATTCCGGGTAGTAGGGCATCCAGGCGGGTATAAAATAGGCGCTCGCCACTGCGCAGGTCATAAGCAGCCAGACCAGCCAGCATAAAAGCAGTAGATTCACTGCTCTTGGTGCTTAAGCCCAGATCTGCTACTGCTACCAGCAGGCGCTTGCGGGGCAGGTCTATGTGGATTCCGGTAGTGGAGGGAATATCCGGATCATCAATCCATTTTGTATAAGCGCCCCCTTCTTCTACAAAGCCAATGGTTCCCTGTGTAAATGAACCCACTAAAAAACGCTTCATTTGCTTATCGTATTCAAGGCCCTCAGGAAACAGATTTTCAATCGTGATAGGAATTGTGCCAGATGCCCATTTTTGAGAGCTACTGCTGCGTCCAGGGCTGTTAGGCGTCTCCTGCAGATCTTCGGGATGGGAGCAGGAAACACTAAAGGCCATGCCTAAGGCCATTAGGGTAGCCAGAAAGGAATAAGAGGTTTTCATACTGCTAAAAAATTATGTTAAGAGAAAAAATTGAAGGCCCGCCGAAAGTTATTAAAGGTAAAAATTATAGCAATAAAATACCAAGCCTTCGGTTTTATTTATTCCTCAAGTTTCCCTATAAATCAGTTAGTTAGCAGCTTCTTGTTTGGTGTAGAATTGTAAGCAAAAGCAGAAGCGGATGCTTGCGCCAGGAGGCGGAAGGATGCCGGCAGATTTTGTAAAATTTGTAGAACCCGGACCATTGACGCTGGTCAGGTATTACTCTATACAAAAATCTGATTACGCTGGAAAAAAGACCGGATCCTGCTGCCATCTACCAACAACCTGGATTCAGTGCTGCTATCCGAGAATCGATTCGATGCTACCGTCAGATCTTCCCCCAGGCACATTCCTAAAGTTGTAGAAATTTTTTATAGAGGCGCACTACGGCAGATGCTCCTAACTACACATTTTCCAGCCAAAGCACATCAGGCAAACTTAATAAATTAGATGCTATCTGCTTGCAGGCAGGTGCTGGTAATAGATGTCCAGACCCCTTATTACTCCTGAACTAGTTTAAAGGTATAATAATGTAATATGCTTGAAAACAATACATAAAGGCAACTGAAGTTTTCTTTTCTCTCCACTGCAGGTATCTTTCCTGTTTATAAGTTTGCTGTATGTTCACTACCAAAGTCTATAAAGCACGGTATTTTCAGTTCATATTAATTTCAGCACTGCTTTTGCTGTTTCAGGGTGTAGCTTTTGGTCAGCACTGGCGGTGGGTAAGTTCCATTCACGGCACAGTCGACAACTTTTACCCTGGTGATATTGCCGTTGATGCAGATGGTTATACTTATGTAACTGGTGAGTTTAGAGGTACTATGTCTGTAGGAGATTATGCGTTTAGCACCCAGCGATCCAGGAATTCATATATCGTAAAATATGATACAAATGGTAAGGTGATTTGGGCAAAACAGGGAGGTGGGGAGCTAGGGGTTGCCACTGGACATAGTATTGCAGTAGATGGTGAGGGTAATAGTTATGTGCAGGGCGGGTTTAATGGAACAGTTACTTTTGGTAATATCACCCTAACCAATACCGATTCATTTGACAGTTACATTGCAAAATATGATTCTGAAGGAAATGTTGTGTGGGTACAAACGATTATTCCATATAAGTGGTATGTGTATGGCCATCTCTCAGTTGATGGATCAGGAAATTTATATAGTACCAATAGCTTTACCGGCAGGGTTGATATCGGTGCTGTAACTATTGAGAGCCACAACAGGGATATACTTCTACTAAAGTACAATTCTGATGGGGGTCTGCAGTGGGCAAAAAAATGGGGGGGAAGTGGGGAAGATCACATCGAATCTTTTGCCACGGATGCAGAAGGAAACCAATACGTTGTAGGTAATTACCTGGGTACTGTTACTTTTCCGAACAATACTTATACCAGTCACACGGAGGAACAGCCCGACAAATTTATAGCAAAATTCGATCAGGAGGGGGAACCGGTCTGGGGAAAGACTATAACAGGCAATTACTTTTTGCGAAACACCACTTCTGATGATAGAAAAGTAGGTGTTGATGCATTGGGTAATGTTTATGTTTCAGATTCCTTTGATGGTACTATTACTTTAGAGGGTACTGAGCTTACCAGTACAGGATTAGACATTTTTATGGCTAAATACAATGCAGCGGGTGAGCTGGTGTGGGCTAACAGATGGGGAGGTGCCGGCAATAAGTTTAATAATGGAATGACGGTTGATGCGGCGGGAAATTCTTACTTCACTGGCTATTTCATCTACAATGCTGACATTGAGAGGTGGAAGCTATGTGGAGGGCTTGGAGAAATTTTTGTGGGTAAAGCCAATGCGGCAGGTACACTGGAGTGGGTAATTAGTGCCGGTGGAACCGCTAATGATGACAGTAGACAAATCGCTATAGATCCGGAGGGAAATTGTTATATCGCGGGTTTATTTGAGGGTAACACTGAATTTGGTGGTATAAGACTTTCAAAAATAGGACAGACACCGCATAATATTTACCTCGCAAAACTAGATGTATCCTCTTTTGTGCCCTCAGACATCAGCACCAAACCACTTAGTCAGCATGTATACTGTGCAGGGGCTCCAATTGAAGTAGGTTTTAATCTTAAAGGAAACTTTACCTCCTGCAACAGGTATACAGTTGAGCTTTCGGATGCATATGGTTCTTTTGCAGAGCCTACCCCCATTGGTTTTGGTACAAACAGTCCAATCAGGCTGGCTATACCACCCACTACACCCCCGGGTTACCAGTACAGAATAAGGGTAAATGCTTCTTCACCTGATATCGTTGGTGCCGATAACGGTAGCGACATCACCATTGATGCTTTTCCGGCAGTACCAACTGTTGCTGCCCAAGGTAATTGTGAGGGTGGTGTTATCTCTCTTTTAGCTACCGGCGCTGCCGAAGGCCAGTCTTATCGTTGGTACAGCAGTGCTACAGGTGGTGAGGCCCTTGCAGAGACGACCGCTGATCCTTTTGCGGTTTCTGTTGCTGGTACAGCAACGCAATATTATGCTTCGGTAGTAACCCGGGCAGGGTGCGAAGGCAAACGATCTTCAGTGCCTGCTACCGTATCGCCCCTTATGCTAGATATAGCCGCAGAGCCAGCAGCCTGTGGCACTGCTACCAATCTGTATGGGTTTGCAGGACTTACAGTAAAGTTTACAAATAACAGCACGGGAACAACTGCCTATTTATGGGACTTTGGTGATGGCGCCACAGCTACGGAGCCAGCACCAGAGCACATGTTTAACAGAGCCGGAGATTATACTGTTTATGTAACAGCTTTCTATGGTGGTGACTGCTGGGAAAAAGTAAAAGTAGCAGAAGTGCGGGTAGAAGAGAAAAAGCCAGTACCCAATGTGATCACTCCTGACGGAGATGCGAAGAACCAGGCTTTTGTATTAAAGATCAGCTGCCTGCCATTGCATCTGAAAGTATACAATCGCTGGGGGAAATTGGTATATGATCAGCCTGCTTATGCCAACAACTGGGATGGTGGAGACTTACCAGTAGGGGTATACTACTACCACCTTAGTGCGCAAGATGGTCAGAAATGGAAAGGCCCGGTACAGATCATTCGTTAAAAAAGGGCTGGGAAAAAACCGAATATAAGAATGGGTAAAGCGTGGTAGCACTCAATAAAACCTTCTTCCTTGATAATCCCGCTCAAATTAGCACGGGTGCTATTTAAGAACAGCAAGAATGAAAGTACCAGTTTTGGCTCCGGCACCACCACCCCTGAGCAGGGACTATTAGTTAACCATTATAGATCAAGGCACAAGCGGATGCTTGCACTAGGTGAGGGGATCGTCACTTCTAGGGACAGTATAAGGCGGATTTCGCAGGGGGTGAAGTGTTCATATTATAACTTCCAAGGATGCTTTCGCTCAAACTCGAGTAATGCTTCCTTATTACGTTTGTGTTCTTTGGATTGCTTCCGCATCTGAAAGATGGTGCCAGCAACACCCCATGCCGCAACAAAGGTCAAAATTATAAAGATCAGGCTCATGTTTAATACTGTTCAGCGGGTTTGGTGTTAATGAACTGGCTTTTGTTGATACTCCCACGGAAAGGCTTTGAATAAGCTGAAGCTACTGCTACCCGCATTTCTGTTTCAAAATCTCCAGTGTAGCGGTAAATGCTGGTGATTACGTAATAATCCGGTTTAAGCAGTAAAGTCCAATAACTGTTGCCGCACCCGCTGTGCTGAATAAATTCAATAGGTCTCCAATCTCCTCTCTCATCTTTAGCCTCAACAATCGGATTAAGCGACCAGTCTTCTGCATCAAGAGCAGCCGTGTGAGAACCTGCGTTCCAGATATAAACCGGGTAAGCCTGTACCTCTTTTTTGTTCTCTTCTGGCCAGGTTAGCCACTGCTCAACGGGCAGATCCTCAGGTAATTCAGGGTAATGGGGTAAGGACAGAATGTTAGTGGTATCAACCTGTATAATTATTTCTCCGGGGCCTGTCCCTGCAAGTAAAGCAGGATCATCTCCTTCTAACTCGCTATACCCATAAGGGTAGGGCGGCTCTCCAGCATCAATACTCATTAGGTCATAAAGCTGATCATCCTTCCCCAGGTAAAGTGACCAGCCTAACGCAGTCTGCATCTCCTGTACTTCCAGCAGTGGCAGACTGCTTTTATCTTTAAAATCATGCAAATCATGAAAACCTGCTACTGCAACTTCTGTAGAAGGGGAGCACGCATTGGCAAGAAGGAGGAGAAGAGGAAACCAGGCTCTCATATCCTCAAGTAACAAAAGCTTTGGGAAATTTACAAGATGCTATACTGTGGCAATGAGATCTGCCAAATTTTTCTACGAAAGTAGCCGCAGCACCAATTAGAATACCAGAGCTTTGGCCAAACTATCTAGCAGTGCTTATTTAAAATTTGTCCTGGTGCTTTTTTAGAACTAAAGATAAATAGCAGCAGCAGGAGCTGAACTGATTACTAAAAAGCAGCAGCTGCAAGCTGGCGCTAATATGGGATCACGATTAATTCTTTCTGAAAGTAGGCATCCGCATTCAACAGCTGGCACTAAGAGATATTCTGCTGGTGGAGGGCTTGAAGGACTACCTGCGCATCCATACGCCCCATGAAAAGCTCATGAAGCTGATGAACTTTGCCAACTGGAGGAGCTGCTCTCGTATAACAGATTTGCCCGGGTCCATAAATCTTACCTGGTGGCCCTGGACAAAATCGATCACATCGAGCGCAACCGTATCAAAATAACCAATGAGTTGATTCCGATTAGCGATACCTATAAGGAAAGCTTCTCAAGGCTGCTGAAGGGGTTGTTTTTGAGGGTGGGGATGTGTGGGGCACACGTTGCAAACTCTCCCCAGTAGGGGTAATGAATCGTGATTCCAAGCAATTGAATTAGAAAATAAAGTAGGGTTTAAAGTAAAGTGATTAATTGGATAAAAGTTGTGGTCCCTTACCCTTTAAACCTTTTATCAGTACAGTTATGGTAGCGTTCCTATTCTTTGAAATGTGGTACTAGTGAGTGTGGTGTAAGATAGGACTTATAAATGATTCATTTTATTAAGATTTAAGTGGTCGGAATAGTATCTTTCTAAGGGAAAAATATTTATACAGCAAGGTAAATATGTTGTAATGTTCTTATATTGCTATTGATAACAATAATCAACTTGTAATTATTTCAAGTATTCAAATAGATCAGGTCTGATGTTTAAAGATTATAAGAAATGGACAAACTTGTAGAGTTCTATTGTGATTATCAGAGAGACATTAATATCGCAGTAATAGCAGCGGTTATAGGAGTAGTGATAGGTTGGGTATTACCAAAATTGTTTGGTATGCCTATTAGCTTGTTTGGGTGGTTTAGGAGGCGTAGCAAGAGAAAAAGGTTCAGAAATAGGGTTATTTCCAATTTAAAGCAGGAAAGGAATAACGTAGATAACATACTACAGTACATTCGTTCTTTACATCTGGCATTAAAAAATGATTCAGATACAAATACAATAGGTTATCCAAGTGTAAGTGGTGACCCAGATCTTTATACAGACCTGACAACGGAGGAATATACTTTGGCATTCACCAAAAGTGAACTTAGTAGATTGGGATACATTTATCAGAAAGTAAAGGAGTGTGTATGGAGAAATACTATTCTTGAAATGTTAAGACGATTTAAGAGTACTGGTAACCATAATAAAGTAACATCCAATTATTTAATGGGTAACCTTACCAAGCCTTCAACTAATGGTAGTGCCTATGCCGAAAGTCAATTTATGGTGGTAATAGCAAATCTAGCAGGTAAGTGTGATAGCTTGAAAAGAGAAATTGATTCTTTTTTAAAGGATGCAAAGTAGGTAATTGTCTTTGTTTAAAATGTTAGTACTAGCATAGCATTTATACCTGTTATCTGTTTCCCCCCTCCACTGGCTCTAGCTTGCAGCTGGAGCCTAACATTGCAGATAACTTATGCCTTTTAATTTACCTGAGAATCAGGCACTGCAGATCAACCTACTACTTCTCATTTCGATGCCAGATTGCTTCGCTATGCTCGCAAAGGGGTGCAGCAGAAAGAAAAAACCTATGGACATATTCAGAGACCTTCAATGTAATCTGCTGTCGCCTGCACCTGCTTGTAGCGTCGTTATATCATAACGACGTGGTGGCGGATTTGTAGAAAGTTAAATTCCTTGAGGGAAGGAAGAGAAGTGTACTGGCTTCAATAAACTTTATTGATTTTGACAGGTAACTGTCTGATACTACAATGTCGTTATGCTCTAACAACGCCAGGCCGCGCAGGCTACTGGCGGTGGTAGTTGTAGCAGGCTTTGGCTAAAAAAAAAGCAGGCCCCCCGCTGGCGCCAGCTTGCAGCTGGTGCCTCACATTGCTTGATGCAGGTGGATAACTTATGCTTTTTAATTTACCAGAGAACCAGGCACTGCAGATCAATCTGCTGCTGCTTATTTCGATACCAGATTGCTTCGCTACGCTCGCAAAGGGGTGCAGCAGAAAGAAAAAACTTATGGAGACATTCAGAGACTTTTAATGTAATCTTCAGTCGCCTGCACCTGCCTGTAGACTATGCGTCCCAGCCTCGTTATAGCATAACGACGTGGTAATATTTTGCTACTTGTTATTCAAAGATGAGGCTATCCTCAAAGCGTGGGAGGGAGCATAATTTTCACGACTACTGCAGTGGTGATAGTATCAGAGACTCTGCATTACTCTCAAAAAAGAAAAATTAATCTACGGGCCTGTAAGTTTTTCACCTTTTCCTCAACCTATGAGGAAAACCAAATATCATGAAGAACCTCAAGCCTGTTACTTATCATCTGCTGCTGTACCTTCTCCTGATGGCTGCTGCCGCCAGGGCACAAACTGCCAAAGACATCGATGCTGTCCTTAAGCAATATCTGACCATACAACATCAAAGAATCGGCTTCAATGGTGTGGTGCTGCTGGCCAGGGATTCTGCTATAATTAGCCAGCAGGCAATCGGGTACGCCTCTCATGAATGGAGCATACCAAATACACTGGATGCCAAGTTTAAAATTGCATCCATGACAAAGCCGTTTACCGGCCTGCTCGTGGGGCTGGCACATCAGGAGGGAAAGCTTAGCCTTGACGATCGGCTGGAGCAGTTCTTTCCCCAGCTTAGCCAGCCGCAATGGAAGCAAATCAGCATTCGCCAGCTGCTCTCTCATACATCGGGTGTTCCTCACTGGCAGGGCTTCAGTGATTACTGGGCAACCGCTTCGAAGCTTTCTCTCAGCACAGATCAGATCTTAGAGGAAATTTTCCATATGGAGCTTCTCTTTGAACCGGGTACGCAATCTGCTTATTCCAGTCCTGCTTATTTTCTACTGGCCAGCATTCTGGAAAAGGTATACCAGCAGGATTATGCAACACTTATCAAACAAAAGATCACTGCTAAACTGTCTCTAGAATCAACCGGTGCCTTCGATCCTTTACGCATCATACCAGGGATGACGGAAGGTTACCATTTACTAACCGATGACAGTTTGATCGTTTCGCCACACCGGGATATTTCCGCCATGAAAGGAGGAGGAAATCTTTACTCCAGTGCCGGGGACATGATGCGCTGGATCCGCAGTTTTCACGCAGATAAAGCATGGGACGAAGCGTTGGTAGAAAAGATATTCACTCCGCTAACTGATAAAGGGATAGAGCAGAAAAATAACGATGCTTATGGTATGGGGTGGTACATCCGCGAGAAAAAAGGCGACCAGCCAAAGGCATATTATAGTGCAGGCGGTACCTTTGGATATTCCAGCATTGCTGTTATTTATCCCGAAGAACGAACCTATATTGTAATACTTGCTAATGTTTCTTTTTTGCCCATGGATGACGTGCTATGGAAGGATATAGAAAAAATTGCTTTCAATAAGACCTTTGAGCTACCGGCCTTATTTACTAAATCCCTACACCTTTCGGCAAATGAATTGGAAAAGTTTTCAGGCAGGTATACCGCAGCCAATGGCATGGAGCTTCAGATCTTTCTGCATATGGATAAACTGTATGCGAAAGCTGGAAAAAATCCTCCATTCGAAATCTATGCAAAAAACCAGCATGAGTTTTTTGCCAAAAAGATGGAGTTATCCTTTGCTTTTCAGCTAAATGAGCAGGGACAGGTTACAACACTGCGCACCAAAGGGAAAGGGAGGACAGATGAGTTCAGAAAACAATGAAGCATCGGTTGTGAAAGAAAAATTCCTGCAGGAAGTATTTCAGCATCAGGCACTTATTCATAAAATATGCCAGATGTACAGAGAAACAGCCGAAGACCGGGAAGACTTATTTCAGGAAATCACCTACCAGCTTTGGAAATCCTACCCGAAGTTTCAGGCCAAATCGAAAATTACCAGCTGGATGTATCGCATCGGCCTCAACACGGCCATGGCGAGCTTCAGAAAGCCAAAGCTGCCGCTGCAGTTTACTGCAGCAGTGCCGGAGCATGCTTCGATGGGAGAAAGCGATGCCGTGCCATCGCGCGAAGAAGTACTTTTTGCAGCTATCCGAAAGCTGGAAGAGGCTGATAGAGCACTGGTTGCCCTGTACCTGGAAGAAATGAGCTATGCAGAAATCGCCGATCTGATGGGTATTTCGGAAAACAACGTAGGTGTCCGCTTAAGCCGGATCAAGAAAAAATTAAAAGAGCTCTTAACGGAAAAAGATGGAATTAGACGACTTTAAGTCAGATTATAAAAATGCAGGAAATGATGTTCTGGACAAAGATGCTATTCAGCAATTTATGCAGGGCAACTATCATCCTGTGTTGAGAAAGATCAGAATACAGCTGATCGTGGAAAGCATTTTCTGGGCTATTTTCCTGGCAGTATATTACGATTTTTTTGATGGGCACCTTAAATCGCCCCTTTGGAATATCCTGCTCATTCTTGCCGTATTGCTTATCCTGCTGCACAACTTGCTGGGATTCCAGCTGATCAGGAAGCCGGCATGGGGTGAAAATATTCTGAGCTCAATGGAGAGTTACCTCCGGCAGATCCGTCGGTATGCTCGGCTATCCATCATTTCTAGAGTGGTGGCCATTATTGTAATTGTAGGATACTTCGTTTCTTCAATACAGTTAACTGCAGATAAATACTGGGGCCTTTTGCTGTTACTGCCCATCATTCTTGTACAGATATATGTGTTGTATCGTGTTTGGGCAAAAAGAATCCGAAAAGTAAAAGCGGTGTGTCTGCAATTAAAGCGTGAAGGCTAGGGGTAAAGTTGCTGTTAACTTTGAGTAGCTTCGATTTTGGCACTTTTCCCCGCTGGCGCCAGCTTGCAGCTGGTGCCTCATATTGAGAACCAGGCGCTGCAAAGCAACCTGCTACTGCTCATTTCGATGCCAGATTGCTTCGCTACGCTCGCAAAGGGGTGCTGCAAAAACAAAGGCCTCTGGAGATATTCAGAAACCTCTAATGTTTTCTACTGTCGCCTGTCGTAGCGTCGTTATATTATAACGACGTGGTGGCGGATTTTTAGAAAGCTAAATTCTTTATAGAAAGAAACATAGGGGGTGCTGTCTTATATTCCCTTCAATAACATTGATATGTTTCTGCCTTCTACTACCACGTCGTTATAATATAATGACGCCTGGCCGCGCAGGCTACAGGCGGTGGTAGTTGTAGCAGGCTTTGGCTATAAAAAAAAGCAGGCCCTCAATGAGCCCGCTTTTCTATTTTCTAGCCCCCGTCATTGCGAGCGGAGCGGAGTGGAGCGTGGCAATCTGGTGTCGGTGCGAGCAGAAGCCAGATTGCTTCGTCCTCCGTCCTCGCAATGACGGGTGTAGATACAGTGTGATTACATATTCCGCCTGTACTGCCCGCCTACCTCGAACAGGGCATTCGTAATCTGCCCCAGGCTGCAGTACTTGCTCGCTTCCATAATGCCTTCAAAAACATTCTTGTTCTGGATGGCGCGGAGCTGGAGCTGGCGGAGCTGCTCTTTGGCTTCGTCCCGGTTGCGCTGCTGGAGGCTTTGAACGGTTTCGATCTGGGCCTTTTTCTCTTCTTCGGTAGCGCGGATTACCTCTCCTGGGGTAACGGTAGGACTACCTTTTGAGCTTAGGAAGGTATTTACACCTATGATCGGCAGCTCGCCGGTGTGCTTCAGGGTTTCGTAGTGGAGGCTTTCTTCCTGGATCTTACTGCGCTGGTACATGGTTTCCATGGCTCCCAGCACACCACCCCGCTCGGTGATGCGGTCGAACTCCTTCAGCACGGCTTCCTCTACCAGCTCGGTGAGCTCTTCGATGATAAAGGCACCCTGCAGCGGGTTTTCGTTTTTGGCCTGCCCCAGCTCCCGGTTAATGATCAGCTGGATGGCCATGGCACGGCGCACAGAGTCTTCGGTAGGGGTGGTGATGGCCTCGTCGTAGGCATTGGTGTGCAGCGAGTTGCAGTTGTCGTAAATGGCATAGAGTGCCTGCAGCGTGGTGCGGATGTCGTTGAAATCGATCTCCTGGGCGTGCAGGGAACGGCCGCTGGTCTGGATGTGGTACTTCAGCATCTGGCTCCGCTCGTCGGCACCGTACTTGTTGCGCAGGGCTTTGGCCCAAAGGCGGCGGGCAACGCGGCCAATCACACTGTATTCGGCATCGGTACCGTTAGAGAAGAAGAAGCTAAGGTTGGGCGCAAACTTGTTGATGTCCATGCCCCGGCTTAGGTAGTACTCGATGTAGGTAAAGCCATTCGAGAGCGTAAAGGCCAGCTGCGAAATAGGATTGGCACCCGCCTCGGCAATGTGGTAGCCGCTGATGGAGACGGAGTAGAAATTCCGGATGTTCTGGTCGATAAAGTACTGCTGCATATCGCCCATCAGGCGCAGCGAGAATTCCGTAGAGAAAATACAGGTGTTCTGCGCCTGGTCTTCCTTCAGAATATCGGCCTGCACGGTACCCCGCACGGCTGCCACGGTTTTGGCCTTGATCTGCTCGTAAACATCTTTCGGCAGCACCTGATCGCCGGTTACGCCCAGCAGCATCAGGCCCAGTCCTTCATTACCTTCGGGCAGGGGGCCGCGGTACTGCGGCCGGGCAGCGCCTTTGGCTTTGTAGATCTCTTTAATCTTCCCATTCACCTCTTCTTCCAGCCCGTTTTCCTTAATGTACAGCTCGCACTGCTGGTCGATGGCGGCATTCATAAAGAAGCCGGTGAGCATGGCGGCAGGACCGTTGATGGTCATGGACACCGAGGTGGTCGGGTCGGAGAGGTTAAAGCCGCTGTAGAGCTTCTTGGCATCATCCAGGCAGCAGATGCTTACGCCGGAGTTGCCAATCTTGCCGTAAATGTCCGGGCGCCAGTCGGGGTCGTTGCCGTAAAGGGTAACAGAGTCGAAGGCGGTGGAGAGGCGGGCGGCAGGCATGCCCTTGCTCACATAGTGGAAGCGGCGGTTGGTGCGCTCGGGGCCACCCTCGCCGGCAAACATACGGGTAGGGTCTTCGCCCTGGCGCTTGAAGGGAAATACCCCGGCAGTGTAGGGGAATTCGCCCGGCACGTTTTCCTGCAGGCTCCAGCGCAAAATATCGCCCCAGGCGGTGTAACGCGGCAGGGCAATTTTGGGCACCTTGGTACCGGAAAGAGTTTTGTGATATGTCTCTACTTTAATGTCGCGGCCGCGTACCTGGTACACAAACTGGTCCTGGGTGTAGGCCTTTTTCTTTTCGGGCCAGTCCTGTATAATTTTCCAGTTCTTAGGATCCAGGTCCAGCTTTACCCGCTCAAATTCTTCCTGCAGGCCTTTGATCAGGCGATCCCTGTCGTCAATACGGCTGCTTTGTAGACTATCCATGGCCTGCTGAATGCCAAAGAGCTTCTGGGCCACATCGGCCTGCTGCTCCACCCAGCCATCGTAGCTGCGGTTGTTTTCGGAGATCTCACTAAGGTAGCGGGTGCGGGCCGGTGGGATGATGAAGATCTTCTCGCTCATCTCATCCGAGATCTCAAAAGAGCTTTTCAGGGCCTCTACACCGGTGCGCTCCACAATCTTGTCCATTACGGCTTTGTAGAGCTTGTTCATGCCGGGGTCGTTAAACTGCGAGGCAATGGTGCCCCATACCGGCAGGTCTTCTTCTCTGGCATCCCAGAGGTTGTGGTTGCGCTTATATTGTTTCTTAACATCACGCAGGGCATCCTGGGCACCGCGCTTGTCAAATTTGTTGAGGGCAATCAGGTCGGCAAAGTCCAGCATGTCGATCTTCTCCAGCTGGGTGGCGGCGCCATACTCGGGCGTCATCACATAGAGGCTTACATCAGAGTGCTCGGTAATTTCGGTATCAGACTGGCCAATGCCGGAGGTCTCCAGGATGATCATATCGAAGCCTGCAGCCTTTACAATGTCTATGGCATCCTGCACATACTTGCTTAGGGCCAGGTTGCTCTGTCGGGTAGCCAGCGAGCGCATATACACCCGCTCATTAGAGATGGCGTTCATGCGGATACGATCGCCCAGCAGGGCACCGCCTGTTTTACGCTTGGAGGGGTCTACGGATATGATGGCCAGCTGCTTCTCGGGAAAATCGATCAGGAAGCGGCGCACCAGCTCATCTACCAGGCTTGATTTACCAGCACCACCGGTTCCGGTAATACCAAGTACAGGAGTGGCGGCGGTATCTGTGCTTTTTTCTGCTGCTGCGGTAAGTTGTGTCCTGATGCCGGCAAAGGCTTCCGGGAAGTTTTCGGCAGCGGAGATGAGGCGGGCAATATCTTTGGGCTTTTTGTTCTTCAGGTTTAGCACCTCGCCGTTCAGGTTTTCGCCGGTGGCAAAGTCGCATTTGCTAACCATATCATTGATCATGCCCTGCAGGCCCATGGAGCGGCCATCGTCGGGACTGTAGATGCGGGTAATGCCATAGGCCTGCAGCTCCTCTATTTCCTGAGGCAGAATGGTGCCGCCGCCGCCGCCAAAAATGCGGATATGGCCGGCGCCGCGTTCCTGCAGCAGGTCGTAAATATACTTGAAAAACTCCACGTGTCCGCCCTGGTAAGAGGTAATGGCAATGGCCTGAGCATCTTCCTGGATAGCGGTTTCCACGATCTCCTGCGCCGAGCGGTTGTGGCCCAGGTGAATAACCTCGCAGCCGGTAGCCTGGATAATACGGCGCATGATGTTGATGGCAGCATCGTGCCCGTCGAAGAGCGAAGCGGCCGTTACAATGCGGATATGATGTTTGGGTTTATAGGGAGCAACCAGCGTCTGCGACATGGTAAAAAAAGTTTAAATATCTGAAATTGAACCTGCTAACTGCTTTAACGCATAAAATACGCCTGCAGGTCTGCTTACAATCGATTGCGAAAATAATGATTATAGCCCTTATTTGCTAACGATCGTTTGGGTACTGGTAAAACTATAGAACCCAATAGCTGTTTAGTAAAACAGAAATTGAATTATATGAAATCTGACAATCATAAAGATATACGATACAAGACAGGACTGGTACTCTCTGGCGGGGCGTACCGGGGCGTGGGGCAAATCGGGGTACTGAAGGCGCTGGAAGAAAGGGGCATCAAGCCTGATATAATTTGTGGCACCAGCTCGGGGGCACTCAATGCGGTGCTTTATGCCAGCGGCTACTCGCCTGATGAGATGTACGAGATCTGGGAAAAAGAGCCCATGGCCAAAACCCTGAACATCCACCTTCCAAAATTTGGCATGCTGGCCCATAGTAAAATAGGGAAGCTGGTAAAGCCTTACCTGCGCCACGAGCGCCTGGAAGACCTGCCACTGCCGGTGCGGCTTACCGCCTCCTGCCTCAATGATGGCCGCCAGAAGGTGTTTGAGCAGGGAGACCTGGTAAAGATCCTGGAAGCCTGCTGCGCTTTCCCCTTTGTTTTTGAACCGGTGGAGATCGACGGGCTCCTCTATGTAGATGGCGGCCTGGTAAGCAACCTGCCTGCAGAGCCCCTGGTGGGGAAATGCGAGCGCCTGATCGGCGTTTCCGTAAACCCGGTTCCCTTCAAGGAGCGGCTGGATGGCCTTACAGATACTATTTACCGCACCATCTGGATAGGCATAGAAAGCACGGTTCAGAAAACCCGTGAAATGTGCGATTGGGTTATAGCACCCGAGGAGTTCGGCCAGTATGGTTTTATGGAACGCCGGGCGCTGCCCATATTCTTTAATGCCGGCTACGAATACACCATCCGCTTTCTGGATGAAAGGGATCTTGTCATCAGCCAAAATGGTTAAAGCCCGTTTTTAAAGGCTTTGGAGGTGAGCATGGATGTAGCAGCTTGCTACATTTCTGTCAGCATGGCAAGCAATGTAGCAGCACTTACTATCTAATTGTATAGGTAGCTGTTTCTTCACCTTCATTACCGGCCTCATCTCTCGCAACTATCTTAATAGTAACATTACCACTTGCTAATGATGGTATAGTATATTGCTGATTAACAGCATAGATATTGCCGGATTTAGCAGGTAGCTCATCCTTTTCTATGGTTGTGCTTTCCTGGAAGGGTCCAAAGGGAGTAGCCAGTGTACCAGTGACTATTACCTCCTGAAGTTCATTTGCCTCTTCGATGGTTACATTGATAGTTACATCGGTTCCTGATGCTAATTCAGCACCATTTTCAGGGCTAATAATAGAAATTACCGGGGCAGTGCTGTCTACTACTGGTTCATCGTCGTCATTACAGGCAACAGAAAACACTGTAATAAGGGTGCAAAGGCTAAAAATCCTTAGGTGTTTTGATAAAATCATAAAGAAAAAAATTACTGGCTTTAATTTAGATATAACCCAAAGATATACATAGGGTTCAGCTGTTTTTTTGCTGCATGCAGCAGGCGGTGCTGTACACCAGTTGCTTATTGAATAGCGGCCTGTACAGCCGATTGCTCTTTTGGCGTGGGTGGCGCAACCGCAGGGCTTAGCTGCAGGGGTTTGCTGGTAGTTAGTAAATTAACCTGCTCCCGGGATTGTATAAGCTCCTTCAGCCTGCCCAGGGCCTGCTGGTTATCGGGCAGGTAAATATTATTGAGGATGTTTTTCTTTTCCCTGGTGGTAAGGCGCCAGTTCAGTGATGCACGTTCAATTTCCTGCTCTTTGAGCTGATCGGGCGCCTTATCGCCCTCGTACATGGTGCGGGGTATGTACTGCAGGTCTACGCGGTGCAGTGGCACCTGCAGCCAGCTTCTCGACATTTCAAAGAGGTTGTCGTTGTCGATGTCCTGCAGGTAGGTCCAGTTTTTATAAATGTTGTTAAGCGGTGTAAAGAACTTCTGCAGCAGGCTGGGCGCATAGGCTTCTTCTATTTCCTGCTCTTTCTCCGAATCGCGGATGCACAGCATTACAGCACCACTGGTGTTCTGGCCTATCCAGTCCCTGAAAACATACAAAAAGCGCATGCCGTCTTCCACACCAAAGTTATCGGCAATGCCGCTGTCCATAGTTTCCAGGGGCGGGTCACTGGGCAGTATCTGGTTAGGGGTAATATAGGGAAAAGTGGCACTCATGCGCAGGGCGCTGATAAAGCGCAGGCTGTCGCCGCCATGTTGAGCAAAAAGGCGCCTGAAATCCACTCCTTTTACCTTGGCCTCATGAATACCCAGGCTGTCGATGCCGCCACCGCTCATATAGGAGACTGGCTGTGGCGAGATAAAGAGCTTTCTCCCGTCGTTGGTGATGTTGGGCGCCAGCAGCATCAGCGGGATCAGTGCCTGTTCTTCCGGTTCCCGGTAAGCAGCCAGCGGCTTGTCCAGAATGCCACCGGTGTTGTTGTTAAGCTGCTCCTCAAAAGCATGCCCGCGGTCGCGCAGATAGCGGTGGCCGCCCCATTCAAACTTGCCGGTTTTAACAAAGAGGTCGTTTACCAGCAGGCTGAAGATAATAGGATTGAGGTTGTCGCGGCTAATGCGTTCCAGGTATTCTGCAGAGTTGGGCTCAACTGTTTCGCCCATGATTTGCCGCAGTACCAGCTCCCGGTAATAGGCAGCGCCAACCATGCCTCCGGAGGCACCTGTAATGATAAAGGCATGCCGCATCAGGCCGCCGCCGGTAAGGCTGTCGGCAGTTTGCAGCGAGCGCATGGTCCAGAGGGCAGAACGCTGGCCGCCGCCACTGGTGCAGATAAATACAATCTTTGGCTTTTCTTCCGGGCCGAATTTGCTGCGCCAGCGCTCCAGGATGGCCAGGGTGGCAGCTTTGTCTTCCAGCTGCATATTCATTGCGCTGAGGCTGTCGAGCACCTGCAGGTTATAGGCAACAGGTTCGCGGTTGTAATTTAGGCCGAAGGCCTCGCTCTGATGCTGCAGATGCGCATATCGGGTGGTGGTGTTCAGGACCAGGAACGCCAGTATGGCTACCGTAATGGCCCAGCTGCGCAGCCAGAAGGTAAGCGCCCCTGCCAGCATCAGGATAATGGTAAACAGCAGAAAACTGCTGGCCGCTGCCGGTAACTGCAGCGCCGGAATATCTCTGAAAAACCCGATCGTCAGGATAATCACGAGCAGAATAAGCTCCAGCAGTACTGAGTTCAGGTGGTTCTGATCAAAAACCCTGAGAATATGCTCTTTATTGTAGTAATGCGGATCTACCTCTACCTGGCGAATGCGCAGGTCAATATCAACGTACCAGCTAATGGGCGAGCGTTTTTTTCTGGCGGCATTCAGGCGTTTTGCCATGTTAACGCGGCTGATCCGGATTTTACGCAGGCCATGATCTACCTTTTCGGCAAAAAGCAGGAATATATCTTTATTGGTAAAGCGGAAGTAGAGCAGAAAAGAGAGCAGGATACAGAAATAGCCCCCCAGCAGGCCCAGCAGGTACACCACGATGCGATAAGGCGTATTATACTCATAATCGAGCTGAAAACGCGCAATGCATATCATGTAGGTGATGAGGAAGGCTAGCGGAATAATGCTGTTGTTAAGGCAAAATTTGGCAAAAGGCCGGCTTAGGGTTCCCAGAAACGGAAACTGCTGCACATCCAGTATATAGGAGGTAATATGATAGGCCATGGTAAATGCCCCGAGTGCCAGCCCTATGATAAAGAAGCTGCTGAAGCTGACCTTGCCCATGTATTCGGGGTCCAGGAAAAGAAAGGGAACACCCAGCACCCGTCCGAAAGCCTGGAAAATAACGGCAAAGAGAATGCCCCAGAGCAGCAGCAAGATCTGGTTTTTCCGGATATGATGTATCAGGAGCTGAACGGGAAACGACTGGTAAAACTGCCTCTTCATAATTTTGACCCTTATAAACCAGCATGGTGCTAACCTCCGGTTAACCAGGTTAACATACCATAGGCTGCAACTGAAACAGTAGGAAAATAAAGGAAGTGTGCTGTGCTGCCTCTACTTGTTTTTACTCCAAACCTATTTAGAAAGTTACAGCTTTTATTTATAAACGGTCAGTATATGTAATGAAGTATACTAAAGTGCTAATTATATAATATGCCAATGTGCTAACTGTGGAACCACTGCATCACAATATTTACAGAAGGTCCATTCATCTACCGACTCTCATTAGCACATTAACCATCAATTCGCTTGGTGCCTTCATACAGCTCGTACTCCAGCAGGCGGCCGTCTTCCTGGTTCAGGGGCACGGGAATTTTACGGCTGGTGCGCAGGCCTATGTGTTTGCCCAGGGCAGGGTTGCCGGCAACAATGTAGCCCCAGTGGCCGCCGCATTTGCTTTTGAAAAAGTCACCGATCGATTTGTACACCTCCTCCAGCTCGTTGCTCTCACCCAGGCGTTCGCCCCACTCGGGATTCAGGATCACCACCCCGCCTTTTTGATCAGGGATAGGGGTTTGGCTGAAATCACAGGTTTCAAAACGGATGTGCTTGTCTACACCGGCTTCCTCAGCATTGCGCCTGGTGTTTTCCATGGCTCGCCAGTCGCGGTCGGTGGCAATGATGGTACCGCGGAAGGGTTCCCGGTTATCTTTTGCCTGCTGCTTCATTTCGTTCCATACTGTTAAATCGATGCCCTTCAGGTGCATAAATCCAAAATTTTCCCTGAACAGGCCGGGAGGGGTGTTGGTGGCGATCAGAGCGGCTTCTATGGCCAGGGTGCCGCTGCCGCACATGGGGTTAATAAAAGGCTTGTCCCACTGCCAGCGGGTAAGGCTTACAATGCCCGAGGCAATGGTTTCCATAAGCGGCGCTTTGCCCGGCCTGAAGCGGTAGCCGTGCTTTGAAATTGTTTCGCCGCTGGTATCAAAATAAAGACTTACCGTATCGTTGTACCAGAACAGGAAGAGCACGGCCCGGTCTTTGTCCTTGCCGCTGTCGGGGCGGCGATTATAGAGGCTCTGCATGCGGTCGGCAATGGCATCTTTAAGCCTTAGGCTGGCAAAGCGAAAATCGCGGATGGTTTCGTTGCGCACCCAGGCATCTATGCTGAAGTAGCCATCTACCTCCAGGTATTTTTCCCAGGGCAGCTCCCGGGCTTTGGTGTAAAGGTCATCTGCGGTGAGGGCTTTAAACTGGGCAAACTCCCAGAGTACGCTGTGGGCGGTACGTAACTGCATGTTGAGCCACATGCAGTCTTCCAGTGAGCCTGATGTTTGTACGCCGGCAGTAGTTTGCTGCAAAACGGGGTAGTCCATCTGCCTTAGTTCGGCAGCCACCCAATCGGAGGTACCCGGTGCGCAGCGAATGGTAATGGGTTGCTTCATACCCTAAAGGTACGGTAGCTTTTGCAGAGCGTTCATAAGCTGTGGATAACTTTTGGACACAAGCTGGGGGAGTTCTGTGGCTTCTGCATAAATTGGGGGTTCTGTTGAAAATTAAACTTAATCTAAGGCGCTTATGAAGATCTGGTTTCAGTGTAAGATCAAATATCAGAAAGAGGATGAGAATGGAAGGCTCAAAAATATCACAGAGCCTTATTTGGTAGATGCAGTATCCTATACAGAGGCTGAAGCCCGTATATACCAGGAGCTGGGATCGGTGATCAGGGGAGATTTTGAGGTGACCAGCATCACCAAGAGCAAAATATCCGATATTTTTCACTACGACGATACCGAAACATGGTATAAGTGTAAGGTTACTTACATAGCAGCTGATGATAACAGCGGCAAGGAAAAAAAGGTAACCAACCAGATGCTGGTATCTGCTATGGACCTTCGCCAGGCCTGCGAGCGCCTGCTGGAGAGCCTGCAGGGCCTGCTGGTTACTTTTGATGTGGTAGAAATACAGCAGAGTCCGCTGGTGGAGATTTTCCCTTATGTGGAAGATGAAACTAAAGGGCTGGTGCGCGTAGACGATATGGTGCCTGAGGCTTTTGAAGAAGAAGAGCTGTCTCCCGTAGTAAAGCTGCCGGAGTTGCAAACAGAAGAGCAGGAAGATTTTGTATCTGAATCCGAAACTGAAGAGGAGCTCGAGACAGAGATTGCTTCAGAAACCGAAATCTGATAATGAGAAGGAGCAGTAGCATAACTGCTCTTTTTTTTGGCTTTTGTTTAAATATCAGTAGTAAAAAGCCCCGGATTCCCTGCAAAGCTGTTAAATAAATTGTGTAATATTACAGTAGTCGTGAATGATTTTTGTAGTGCAAGTAGGTTCTGTAATTCCCAGTTTATCGTTCTTTTATTATTTGATCTAACAGCCATTATCAATTACTAAATGCAGGAAGGTTTTGTTCTAATCATCGAAGATGAAGCAGATAGCAGGATGCTCTTCAGTAAAGTTGTTCAATCTGAGGGGTTTTTTGTAAAAGCAGTAGAGACTTCCAAACATGCCTTCAAAGTTTTGAAAGAGCAGGAGGTGGATATTATTTTAAGTGATGTGAACCTGGCTGATGTAAATGGTCTGCAGCTCATTGAGAAGTTCAAGCAGATGAGTCCTAGTTCGGAAGTGATCATGCTCACAGCTTTTGGTTCAGTAAAGGATGGTGTACAGGCCATTAAGGCTGGCGCTTATGATTACCTGATCAAAGGTAATGATAATAACCGGCTGATTCCCATGCTGCAGCGTGCCATTGAAAAGGTAAGGCTACAAAAACGCCTTCGCAACCTGGAGCAGCAGGTTGAGAGCCAGTATACCTTTGACGAGATTATTGGCGTATCGCAGGAAATTCAGCATGCCATACACATGGCCAAACAGGTAGCCACCACCAGTGCCACCGTACTGCTGCTGGGCGATACCGGTACCGGCAAAGAGGTTTTTGCCCGGGCCATCCATAACGCCAGCCCCAGGGCTACCAAATCGTTTGTTGCCATTAACTGTAGCGCCTTTAGCAAAGAGCTGCTCGAAAGCGAGCTGTTCGGTCATAAGGCCGGCTCTTTTACAGGGGCTTTGGGCGATAAAAAAGGCTTGTTCGAAGAGGCACATGGCGGCACCATCTTTTTAGATGAAATAGGAGAGATGCCCCTCGCCCTGCAGGCAAAGCTGTTGCGTGTGCTGGAAACAAACACCTTTATCAAGGTTGGCGATACCAAAACCACGCAGGTTGATGTACGCATTATAGCAGCCACGAACAGGCGTCTGGCAACAGCAAACAGCCAGCAGTTTCGGTCCGATCTTTATTACCGCCTGTCGGTTTTTGAAATTGTACTGCCACCCCTGCGCGAACGTCGTGAAGATATACCGCTGCTGGCCGAAACTTTTCTGGCCTACTTTGCCAAAAGCACCCAAAAGAAAATTGTGGGCATGACGGATACTTTTCTGGAATACCTGACCCGTTTCTCCTGGAAGGGCAACATCAGGGAACTGCGCAACGTGATCGAACGGGCTGTGATTCTCTCCCAGGGGCCATTGCTGGATGAAAGCGTACTGCCTTACGAGGTGAAATATGGTCCTTCTACCGAAGAACTGGTAAATGAAAGTAACCAGCTGGATATTGCATTCGTTGAGCGCCTGCACATACAGCGTGTTATGCGCATAGCGGGTGGTAACAAAGCCAAAGCAGCCCGCCTGCTCAATATTGGCGTATCAACCTTGTACCGCAAGCTGATCGAGTATAACCTGCAGGAGTCTGATGTTTAGTAAATACGCTATCGATCATTCAAAATGAGAATTGGTCTATCAAAATGATAAGGTATTTTACAGGAGTGTAAAATCAACTAACATTATAAGCGTCTGTCTGTGAGTTGTTTAGAGCAGATCCTGAAATTGTGGTACAAGATTGGCTTATAGGTTAATAAACCTAGAATTTTTTTTATTTTTTTCAACTCTCGAAACCCAGGCTGAGCTAAAATTTAGTCTGGGTTTTTTTATTGCCGCCCCCTAGTCTGTAATGGTTCTTGGAATATCTACAGGCAGCCTGCTGAGCATTTCATAGTTAAGCTGCTGGCTCATTTCGCTAAAGGAAGAAACAGAGATAGATTTGTTGCCCTGGCTGCCGATTAATACAACTTCATCTCCTTTTCTGATGCCCGCTATATCAGAAACGTTAATCATGATCAGATTCATGTTAACAATTCCTACTACCGCAACACGTTCACCATGCACCAGAACCCTGCCCACATTGCTAAGGCTGCGGGAGAATCCATAGGCATAACCAACGGGGACCGTGGCAATCATCATGTCTTTAGAGGCTAGGTAGGAGCTGCCATAACCAATATATTCTCCCGTTTTTACCTTTTTCAGGCTTAAGATTCTGCTTTTCCAGCTGATAAGACGGCGCAGCGGGTCGGGTTGTTCCGGGTTGTGTCGCATGTACATGATCCTGGTTTCCAGGTTTGGCCAAAAGCCATACAGCATAATGCCAATGCGCACCAGGTCCATGCGGGTTTCTGGGTAGTTTAAAGAAGCAGCCGAGCAGGCAGTATGCCTGAGGGGTAACTGAATTCCATGGTCCGCAATCCTGCTGTATTGCTTGTTGTAGGTTTCCAGCTGCTGGCGAATGCGCAGGTAATTGGCCATTTCTTCGGCCCCGGCAAAGTGTGTGCACAGGCTTACTAGCTCCAGTTCTGCCTGATGGGCTTTCAGTACCAGAAGTGCATCTTCCAGCTCATCTTCATCAAAGCCGGTGCGGTTCATACCGGTTTCTACCTCCAGGTGTATGCGGGCTTTTTTTCCGAGCTGGCGGGCAGCTTGTACAGCGGCCTCCAGCCGGTCTTTTTCAAACACAAAAAACTCTACATCATGAGCAATGGCCCAGGGCAGGTCCTGGTTATCAATCATGCCCAGTATCATGATGTTAACGGGTTTGCTGCTGACCTTCAGAATTCGCTGTGCTTCATGTGCGCTAAAAACACTTAGGTGCAGTACATCGGCATCCAGGCATAGCTGTGTTAATTGTTCCAGCCCATGCCCATAGGCATTGCCCTTTAAAACGGCAGAAAGCGTGATCTCGGGACCAAGTATCTGCCTGACAAAGGCAACATTGGATTGAAAAGCACTGCGGCTTAATTCAATGCCGGAGGTGTGCTGAACGGTATAAGAAGGATCTGAATAATTAGTCATGCGTTAAGATAACTGTGGAGAGCCGGAGGTTGTTGGCGGTATCGGAATGTGTGATTGAGTTCAATGTGCTAATGTGCAAATTCTCTCATGTGCTAATTGGGCCGCGGCATTATAGCCACCAGAACAGGTTCTTGCAGCCACACCCCCAATTAACACATTAGCCGCAGCGGCTGCGCGCTCCTAGCGAACCGTCACATTAGCACATTGACTACCCCAGCACCTCTCTGATCAGCGCCCGGTACATTTGCAGGCCGTATGGAAGGAGGGCATCGGGAAAATCGTAGGAGGCGTTGTGGAGGTTGGGTTGTCCGGTGCCGGAGCCTATGCCGAAAAATCCTGAGGGGGCAAGCTTGTTGTAGTGGCCAAAGTCTTCAGACCAGCGAAAGGGTTCCTCTTTGGTATGCACGGAAAGTCCTGAGGCAGCTGCAGCGTTCCGGAGTATTGCGTAAACCTCTGCACTGTTTTGCGTTACGGGGAACACCTCGTGGTAAGATAGATCAACTTCCAGCCCGTACTCCCGGGCTACCGCTCTTATTTGTGCTTCTACAGCCTGGCTTAAAGCAGTCATTTCTTCCTCCAGGTTTGCCCGCAGGGTAGCCTGTAGCATGGCCTGGCCGGGAGAGATGCCAAAGCTGGGTTCTCCCATTTGGGCATGGGTGAGGGTGAGTAAAAGCAGCTCCCGGTGGGGCAGCTTACCGGGTAAAAATGGAAGCGTCTGCAGCAGTTGTGCAAGGGCACCGGCAGGTGACAGGCCCTGTTCGGGCTCAGCGGCATGGGCCGTGCCTCCTGTTAAAACAATCCGCAGTCCCCTGGAGGCGGCACAAAAAGTACCTTCCCGAAGTACCAGCTGGCCTAAAGGATAGCCGGGCAGGTTATGAAGGCCAAAGATATAGTCAGGTTTCAGGTCTTTGAACTGTGGGTCCCCGAGCAAAGCACTGGCGCCTTCTCCGGTTTCTTCGGCAGGCTGCATGAACAGCACTATCCGGCCTCTTGCCGGCTTGTGCCGGTGCAGGAGAGGGGCCAGGCCGGCTACCATGGCCGCATGTCCGTCGTGTCCGCATTTATGCGATATGCCGCTGTTTTGGGAGGCATAGGCAAAAGCATTCTTTTCCGGAATGGGCAGCGCATCTATATCTGCCCGGAACATGATGGTTGGGCCTTCTGCTGTTCCTTCCCATACCGCAGCCAGTCCGGTACCGGTTATGCCTGGAGTACCTCCAAGTTCCTTAAGCAGGCGGGTGGGCCTGTACTTTTGCAAAAATGCTTCCAGGTGGCGTGCCGTTGCCACTTCCCTGCCGGAAAGCTCCGGATGTTTGTGTAAATGCTGCCGGAGCTGTATTAACTCCGGCAGTATACCGGCAATTTCTTCTTCTTCTGCCATGTCAGGCGATGCGTTTTTCGATATAGTATGAGTTGAGCAGGCCCAGAGCACCCATGTAGCGGAGTTTAAAACTTAATTCGTCTCCCACCTGGTAACCCTGCTCATTCTGGCCCAGGTCTATCACCAGCATATCTGAGCTGGCACCAACCACCGTAAAGTTGTAGCCATCCATGATAATGTATTTAGGGTCGATGTCCAGCAGGCCTACATCCAGAATGGCCCTGCAGCTGGTCTGGCCATAGAGGCTGCTGTCTACCTCGTGCACATGCCCCTGTGGGTTGGCCGCCATCTCTCCATGGGGTACCACTGGTTTTCTGGTAATCTCGATGATTTCAGTATGCAGTTCAAAAACATCATCGCGCATGCCCTCAACCGTGGTGTTGGTAAACAGGTTAAGGCCAAAGAACAGCATTTCGCCCACCCGGAAGTGGTTGATCCCTTTGGGCAGCTGCTTGTTGAGCAGGAGCGGAACTGTTACACTGGTGCCTCCCGAGATCCAGGGAATACTCTGATTAAATTTTAGCTCTATGATCTGTTTGTAGAGGCAGAGCTGTACCAGTTTATCCTGCGAGGGCATTACACCGTGCAGGCAGTTCAGGTTAGTGCCCAGGCCTATTACTTCTATGTTGGGCAGCTCAAATACATTTGCATAGAAATTTACCAGGTTATCGCCCATCACACCTTCACGCAGGTCGCCGGTCTCTACCATAATAATTACCTTGTGCTGCCTGCCCTGCTTTACGGCTTCGTCGCTTAGCAGCTTCATGGTATAGTACTCGGTATTCATGCTCACATCGGCATACCTGATGATCTTTTCGATGTTGCCCTTAGCAGGTGGTTTGATATAGACAGTCTGCACATGAGGGGCAAGCTCTTTGATCCGCTTCAGGTTGCTGATGCGCGAATCATGAATCTCCACAATGCCCAGATCAATGAGCAGTTTCAGGTATTTGCGGTTGCCACAGAGCAGTTTGGATACAACACCCCAGCTTAACTCATGCTTCTCAAACAAACTTTTGAGGAAGTTAAAGTTATGATTAAGATGGTCCTGGTACAGGTTTAAATAGGCCATACTAGCGGTGCAGACGCATTTCCAGGTACTTATTGGTAAAGCCCAGTTTTTCGTAAAGTTTTTTGGCAGGATTATCCGGCTCCACATGCAGGGCTATGCTGCCTTTTGCTGTTGCTATGGCCCGTTGCATAAGCGCTTTGCCAAGGCCTTTGCCCCGGTGATCTCTGTGAACGGCTATGTAAACCAGTATATTTTCAGGGATATAGCTTTCCATGCCGGTTTGGTTCATCACTACGGCACCGGCTATCTCTTCGTCTTCTTTTGCTAACAGTACAAAGCCCCCCTGGTGCCCGTAACTACTGAGGGCATAATCCAGGCACTTCATAATATCATGCTTGCTATCGCCAAACTCATCCAGGTGCTCTGCCAGAAAGTTTGCTATCTCGTTTTTTTGCAGATAGGTAGGTAAGTCTGCAGCTGTTACTACTTTATATTCCATTGCAATTGTTGCGTACTTATGCATGTTTAAACAGGCTGTTTAGTTAACGTTTTTTGAGGGTAAAGTGTTGATATGCCGCAGTAGGTAAGCAGTGAGGCCAGTATGCCAAACAGGTTGGCATCCAGCTCATAAGGCAGCGGTACTGCCGCCAGGGAGAGGCCAACTGTTAAGCTGCCACCTGCCAGCATAGACCAGAATGCAGCCCCTGCATGCCGGCTGCCGAAGAATAGCGCCGCCATGAGCGGAACCAGCAGGCCACTTACCATAAAGGCATAGGAGTAGAGCATCAGGTTCAGCACATTCTCCATAAAGCTGGCCAGCACCAGCGCCAGCAGCCCAATGCCCAGGGTTACCCACTGCGAAAGGCGCATTACCTTATCTTCTGGTAAAGCTTTTTTGCGCAGGTTGCTGATCAGGTCGGTTACCACATTGCCCGATGCGGCCATCAGGCAGCTGTCGGCAGTTGATAGTATGGCGGAAAAGTAAGCCGACATCATCAGCCCCATGAGGCCAACGGGCAGTACGGTTCTTAGCAGCAGCGGAAGTCCGCTTTCGGCATCTACCGCGCCAGCCCCGGCATAGCCCAGGTAGGCGAACATGCCCTGCTCGGCTGCTACACGCGACAGCAGGCCCAGGCTTACCCCCAGCAGGGCCATAACGGGCCATTCGAACAGGCCGGCAATGTACCAGGCACGGCGGGCTGTTTTGGTATCACGGCAGGCAAAAATGCGCTGGTAAAGTGTCATGCCCACAAACCATATAGGAATAATGGTAATGCCCCAGTTCACGATCTGCACCCAGGTAATATTGCTTAGGCTGAAGAAGTGGGGCGGGAGTGTGCCGCTGATGGCTTCCCAGCCGCCAACGGCACTGTAGCAGATGGGGAGGCCTATAAAGAGCAGGCCAGCCATCAGAATGATCCACTGCACCGTATCGGTATAAATAACGGCCTTGATGCCGCCCATCACGGTATAAACCACCGCCAGTACGCCCATGATGAGCAGGGCAGGCATGAGCTCCAGCTGGGCAAAGGTGCCCGAGGCCAGTTTTGCGCCTGCCAAAAGCTGGCTGCTGGTGAAACCAGTGTACCCGATGGCAGAAATAATACCAGCCAGTACAGCAACCCGCCTGCCAAAGAAATGGCCATATAGTTGCGGCAGGGTAAAGAAGTTTTTGAAGGCAGGGTTATCCCGAACCCTGGGAATGAGGAGTACCGCCGCCAGCCAGGCCCCCAGTAGGCCGGTAAACAGCATCCACGAACCCGACAGGCCCATGACATAGCCAAGCCCGCCCAGGCCAATGGAAAAACCGCCGCCCACATCGGTGGCTACTACCGAAAGGCCAATGTGCCAGCTGCCCATCTGGCGGCCGCCTACGTAATAATCTTCGGTTCCGCTGTTCTTTCTAAGGAAGTAAAAACCAATACCAAGCATCCCCAGCATATAAGCCAGAAAAATGGTGATATCGAAAAAGTGCATGAATTTGTTCGTTGGCTGTGGCCCAAAGTTAGCCAATTATGCCCTCAATTGCAGGAGAAAGCCTATTTTTAGAAGAATATTCATCTGATAGTACAAAGGCTTGTGCAATTTTTGCAAGAGTAACAGAATTTTCGCTGCCAAATATAATATGTTATAGGTAGCGTGTTTGCTGGTTTTTATTTCAATATGTTAAAATTATCAGCCCGGAATTATAATATATATAAAGGGTTCCGGATGAATTATGAACGGCAACAAAAAAGCCTCCCGCAACAGCAGGAGGCTCTCTTGATTTTCAGTGTATTATTCTTAAAGGTTATCAGATGTAAACTTGGCAGAGATATACTCCCGGTTCATCATGGCTATAAAGTCCTGGCTGATCTCCTTGGGACATTCTACAGAGCAGGCCTGGGTGTTGGTGCAGTTACCAAAACCTTCGGCATCCATCTGTGCCACCATTTTCTCCACCCTGTTCTTCCGCTCTACCTTACCCTGGGGCAGGAGGGCCAGCTGCGATACTTTAGCAGAGACAAACAGCATGGCAGAAGCATTTTTACAGGCCGCTACGCAGGCACCGCACGAAATACAGGTAGCCGCATTGAAGGCTTCGTCGGCTATCTTTTTAGGCACTGGTATTTCGTTGGCATCAGGTACACCACCGGTATTAACCGATACATAGCCACCTGCCTGGATAATGCGGTCAAAGGCACTGCGGTCTACCACCAGGTCTTTTACCACCGGGAATGCTTTTGCACGCCAGGGCTCTACCGTAATTACATCGCCATCGTTAAACAGGCGCATGTGCAGCTGGCAGGTAGCAGTTCCCTTAGAAGGTCCGTGCGGACGACCATTGATGTGCATGGCACACGAGCCGCAAATACCCTCGCGGCAGTCGTGGTCAAAGTGCACAGGCTCCTGGCCTTCACGCTCCAGCCGTTCGTTCAGCACATCCATCATTTCCAGGAAGGACATATGATGGTTGATGTCCTTCATCTCATATGTTACAAACCCACCCTTGTCGGCAGGGCCTTTCTGTCTCCAGACATTCAGTGTCAGATTCATATTATTTATAGCTTCTTTGGGTGAGTTTCACATTTTCAAATACCAGATCTTCTTTGTTCAGAACAGGCTCAGCGTTAGGTCCGCCATAACCCCAGGCCGCTACATAAGAGAAATTTTCATCATCGCGCAGGGCTTCACCTTCAGGTGTCTGGTACTCATCACGGAAGTGGCCGCCGCAGCTTTCTTGGCGGTGCAGGGCATCGCGGATCATCAGCTCGCCCAGCTCCAGGAAGTCGGCAACACGGTTGGCTTTCTCAAGCGACATATTCAGCTCTTCGGCACCGCCAATTACTTTTACATCTCTCCAGAAATCGGCACGCAGCTGCTGTACCAGGCCAATGGCTTTGGTGAGGCCTTCGGTATTACGGGCCATACCACAGTACTCCCACATAATGCTGCCCAGCTCGCGGTGGAAATCATCTACCGTGCGCGTACCTTTGATGCTTAAGAGTTTGTTGATGCCCTCTTTTACATTCCGCTCTGCCTCATCAAAGGCAGGGTGTGTGTCATCTACCTTCTTGAATGGCAGGCCTGCAACATAATCACCCATGGTGTACGGAATCACAAAGTAACCATCGGCCAGACCCTGCATAAGGGCAGAAGCTCCCAGGCGGTTAGCACCGTGGTCGGAGAAGTTGGCCTCGCCCAATGCATACAGACCAGGGATGCTGGTCATCAGGTTATAATCTACCCACAAACCACCCATGGTATAGTGTACCGCAGGGTAAATCATCATAGGCAGGGAGTATGGATCATCACCGGTAATCTTTTCATACATTTCAAAGAGGTTGCCATAACGTGCCTCAATGGTGTTTTTGCCATCGCGGCGAATAGCATCGGCAAAATCAAGGTATACCGCCAGACCGGTAAGACCAACACCACGTCCTTCGTCGCATACATATTTGGCATTGCGGCTGGCTACGTCGCGGGGCACCAGGTTACCAAAGCTAGGGTAACGGCGCTCCAGGTAGTAATCGCGTGCCTCTTCGGGCAGGTCGGTTGGTTTGATCTCCCCTTTACGGATCCGCTCGGCATCTTCTACCGTTTTAGGCACCCACACACGTCCGTCGTTCCGCAGCGATTCAGACATCAGCGTAAGCTTGGACTGGTAAAGACCCGATACCGGGATACAGGTGGGGTGAATTTGTGTAAAGCAGGGGTTGGCAAACAGGGCGCCTTTGCGGTGTGCTCTCCAGGCAGCGGTGGCGTTAGAGGCCATGGCGTTGGTAGAGAGGTAAAATACGTTACCATAGCCACCGGTACAAAGCAGTACGGCATGGCCGGCATGGCGCTCAATTTTACCGGTAATCAGATTGCGGGTAATAATTCCTTTGGCATGGCCATCTATCATTACCAGGTCCAGCATTTCGGTACGGGTGTAGAGCTTTACCTTGCCGGTAGCTACCTGGCGGCTAAGGGCCTGGTAAGCGCCAATGAGCAACTGCTGGCCTGTCTGGCCTTTGGCATAAAAGGTGCGGCTTACCTGGGCACCACCAAAAGAGCGGTTATCCAGCAATCCGCCATATTCGCGGGCAAAGGGTACACCCTGTGCCACACACTGGTCTATGATATTGACAGATACCTGAGCCAGGCGGTAAACGTTAGCCTCTCGGCTGCGGTAGTCACCACCTTTTACCGTATCGTAAAACAGACGGTAAACAGAGTCGCCATCGTTCTGGTAGTTTTTGGCAGCGTTAATACCACCCTGAGCCGCAATAGAGTGCGCACGGCGCGGGCTGTCGTGGAAAGTAAATGCTTTTACATTATAACCAAGCTCGGCAAGGGAGGCTGCTGCAGATGCACCCGCCAGACCTGTACCTACTACAATAATATCGAATTTACGCTTGTTGGCCGGGTTTACCAGCTTGACGTTGAATTTGTGTTTTTCCCACTTTTCCGCCAACGGCCCTTCCGGTATTCTTGAATTTAAATTCATGGAGTTTCTGGGATTAATGATTTATGTTACGGAAAAAGTAGATGTACAGTGGCATCGCAGCAAAAATGATCGGCACCAGGATGGAAAACCAGAATCCAACATTGCGGATAATAGGCCAGTACTTTTTATGACGCCAGCCCAGTGTCTGGAAAGCACTCTGAAAACCATGCATCAGGTGTAAAGACAGGAACACCATCATCACCACATAAAGAGCCGTGTACCAGAGGTTTGAAAAGGAATCCAGCACCACTACATACAGGTTCTTGATGTCGCCGCCCTCCTGGTAATTAATGGTAGGCACCATGCCCCATTTCAGGGAATACCAGAAATTAGACATGTGTATCACAATAAAAATAAGCACCAGCGTTCCCAGTATGCCCATGTTTCTGGAAGACCAGGAAACATGCGGGGAAGGTGCCGCCTTTTTGTAACCCACAGGACGCGCCTTGCGGTTATGGTAGGCAAGCAGCAATGTAATAATAACGTGCGCCAGAATGGCGGCGTAAAGTAGATACCGGACAATCATAATGCCCAGGTTACCCGTCATAAATGCTGTGTACTCATTAAAGGCTCTTCCTTCATCGGGCTTGAACAGCAGTAAATTGCCTGTTACGTGTCCGATCAGAAAGATAATAAGGAAGAAGCCTGTAAGGGCAGTGAGGAATTTACGACCAATAGAACTTGAAAACGTTTGTGTTAACCAACTCATGGGATGTTTCTAGATTTGAAACCTGTTTTATTTCTTAGCCGGCCAAAAATACATTAGGAGTCGGTATCAACCAACGAAAGCAAATAATTTTAATGGGTTCTAAATAAGATATTAGCGAACCATTACAAAAGAAAAAGCACTATTCAACGTTCTTTTTGTCAGTATATTTGTTACTTTAATCAAAAACCTCGTCCGTAGCCTAACATACTAGTACAGGCAGGGTTTAGTGTTAGAGTGACTTTTTTTACCCGAGCATGAAAAGCCTTTTATATTTACGCACTCTCTTATTATTGGCATTCAGTCTGTTACTATCAGAGCATGCCCTCGCCACCCATATCAGGGCCGGCGAAATTACTGCCCGCCGGATTGATCCGCAGAGCTTTACCTATGAGATTACCCTTAAAGGATATGCCGATACAGATTCCCAGGTAATCTTTGGTAGCAATGGTACCCTCGATTTTGGCGATGGCACCTCGCTGGTGATCAATAATGATGGTGACAAAATTCCGCGCTCGCGACTAAGCGAAGACACCTGGGTCTATGAGCTGAAGGTTCGCCATACCTTCCCATCTGCCAGAACCTACATCGTCTCCTTCCGGGAGTTTTACCGAAATGAAAACGTCTTGAACATGGATAATTCGGTAAACATGCCCTTTTATATTGAGACCGTGATAGTGATAGATCCCTTCATCGGGGTGAACAACACGCCGCAGCTGCTGGTACCGCCTGTGGACAAGGCAGCCGTAGGCAAGTTGTATCTGCACAATCCCGGAGCATACGATATTGACGGCGACAGCCTTTCCTACCGGTTGGTGATTTGCCGCCAGGACCGCAATGCGCCGGTAGCCAACTACCGTTTCCCGCACGAAACCTTTCCTCCCGGCGATCCACGAAATGGTACTACCTTAACAGGAGAGCCGCCAACCCTGACCCTGGATGAGTTTACCGGAGACCTGGTGTGGAACACCCCCGGCACCAGAGGAGAGTACAACGTAGCTTTTGTGGTAGAGGAGTGGCGCAAGATTCAGGGGAAATTCTACTCCCTTGGCTATGTTACCCGCGACATGCAGATCATTGTAGAGGACACAGACAATGAACCCCCTGTGCTGGAGATTCCGGAAGATATCTGTGTGGTAGCAGGACAAAGAATAGAGGAAGTTATCCGCGTAACAGATCCTGATGGTGACAATGTAGACCTGTTTGCCTACGGCGGGGTGTTCAACCTGGGCGCCACCTTCGAGGGAGGCACTAACATGACTACCCCGGCACAATCTACTTTTAGCTGGCAGACCGAGTGCATCGATGTGCGCACGCAGCCCTACCAGGTAGTGTTCCGTGCCAGAGACCTAAGAGGAGGCGGGGTGAGCCTCACCGACATCAAGACCTGGAACATTACCGTAGTAGCCCCGCCACCGGTGGTGGAGAGCCTGGAGCCGGTAGGCAGCAGAGCCGTGGAGGTAAACTTCGACAGGAGCTCCTATGCCTGCAGCCAGGCGCAGTTCATGCAGGTATGGCGCAGGGAAGGTAGTGCCAATGTACCCCTGGATACCTGCATCACAGGCATGCCTCCCGGCTATGGCTATGAGCTGGTAGATGTGCGGGCCTTTAACCGCTTTCCTTTTGTAGATGATGCAGGAGGAGCGGGATTGAAGCCGGGAGCCACCTACTGCTACCGCTTTGTGGCGGTGTTCCCGGAGCCAAACGGCGGGGAGAGCCTTCGCTCCGAGGAGATGTGCATCACGCTTCCGGCCAAGGTGCCGCTGATCACCAACGTGAGCATTGAGGAAACAGCAGAGACAGGCGGGGAGATTCTGGTGCGCTGGATGCCGGGTCCTGACATAGATGCAGCAGAGGTAGTACCTCCTTACAGCTATGACCTCTACCGGGCAGAAGGCTACCAGGCAGGCAGCTATACCCTGGTAGCAGATAATATTTCCGATACCGTGTTCATAGACCAGAGCAGTGATTTGAACACCAAAGACCAGGTCTACAACTACTATGTGATGCTGCACGATGCCAGTGGCACAGCTGTAGACAGCTCCAGTACTGCTTCCACCGTAAGGCTGGATCCGGTGCCGGGGGTAGACAATATTACCATCCAGTGGCAGGCGCAGGTGCCATGGTCCAACGCCGTGGAAGCTTACCCCCTGCACGATATCTACCGCAACCAGGTAGATCCTGCCGATCCTGACCGCCTGGTGCTCATTGCCCGGGTAGATGCTGTCAGGAGTGGCTTCAGCTATACAGATACCGGTGCCGATGCAGGCACAGGACCACTTGTGGATGATGTGGAGTACTGCTATGTGGTGATCACCTCTGGCAGCTACAGCAATCCGCAGGTACCCGAGCCGCTGCTAAACAAGTCCCAGCGCATCTGTTCTTTCCTCAAGGATGAGGTGCCGCCCTGTCCGCCGCTGGAGTTTGAGCTTAGCAGCCTGACCTCCTGTGAGGAGGTGATTCAGAGCACCGCCTGCGGAGACAACATGTTTGAGAATGTGCTGGAGTGGCAGGCCAATACAGATGCGGTGTGCGGAGATGATCTCTCGCACTGGCAGGTGTACTACTCCTACGATGGCAGTGCCTTTGAGGTGATTGGCACCTCCACAACCAACAGGTTTGTGCATGTGATGGAAGATAACATGGCAGGTTTCTACTACATCAGGGCAGTAGACAGGAGCGGCAACTTGAGCGACTCCAGCAATGTGGTGATGCGCGATAACTGCCCCAACTACTGGCTGCCCAACGTGATCACCAGGAACGGCGACGGCCTCAACGAGGAGCTGCGTCCGGCACTGCCAAACCAGCTGCCTCCTCCACCTCCGGAGCACTGCCCCCGTTTCGTAGAGTCAGTTAAATTCACCGTCTACAACCGCTGGGGTAAAGAAGTTTACAATTATGCTTCTGCCGAAAGGGCCGAACCGGATATTTATATACGCTGGAAGGGCATTGGCAGCAATGGAGAAATGCTGAGCAACGGTACCTACTACTATGTGGTAGAGGTAACCTACCGTGTGCTGGATCCTGACAAGCGACAGCAGAAAACAAAAGGCTGGGTCTACATTGTAGATTCGAGTAGTGATACCCAGTAAGCGCAATTGTATGCTGAATTGCTGTGGTACAACAGTAAAAGAATGCACATAAAAAATGGCCGCTGGAAATTTCCGGCGGCCATTTTTTATGTGCAAAGCAATCTTAACCGCAATGCACACAGAGGTAAGATTGTCACAGTGCCTGATTGTATTGCAATTCAATCTGTTTTCTTACATCAGCCTGGCTGCATTTTTAAGTCATACAGACAGTTGTGCTGAATAACTATTTTTCTGATGCAGATGCTGGTATTTCAGCAGAGTCAGTGTTCCAACTTAGCAGGCATGAAAAGAAAAGAAGAAAGCCTTCTACCGCAAAATAAATATTATTTGTTATATTAATAAAAACATACATCAGCCGTGCAACATACTGCCACCACGGTAGGTTATATGTTGTAGATACTTTTTAATCCTCCGAGCATGAAAAGCCTGTTATATCTACGCGCTCTTCTACTATTGGCCCTAAGCCTTTTTTTAGTAGAATCAGCCTTAGCCACCCACATCAGGGCTGGAGAAATTACTGCCCGCCGGGTCGATCCGCAGAGCTTTACCTATGAGATTACCCTTAGAGGGTATACGGACACAGACTCAAATATTCTTTTCGGAGGTACGGGTACCCTCAATTTTGGGGATGGCACCTCCCTTACTGTAAATAATGATGGGGACGATATTCCACGTACCCGCATCACAGAAGATACCTGGCTCTATGAGCTGATGGTTCGCCACACCTTTCCCTCTGCCAGAACATATGTTATTTCTTTCATGGAAGTCTATCGCAATCCCGGAATTCTTAATATGAATGCTTCCGAGCAGATGCCTTTTTATATAGAGACCGTGATAGTGATAGATCCTTTCATCGGCGTGAACAACACGCCGCAGTTGCTGGTACCGCCGGTAGACAAAGGTGCCGTAGACAAGTTGTATCTGCACAATCCCGGGGCATACGATATTGACGGCGACAGCCTTTCCTACCGCCTGGTGATCTGCCGTCAGGACAGTGACGAGCCGGTAGCCAACTACCGTTTCCCGCACGAGACCTATCCTCCCGGTGATCCGCGCAATGGCACCACCGTGAATGGGGAACCGCCCATTTTAACCCTGGATGAGATTACCGGAGATTTGGTATGGAATTCTCCAGGTACCTGTGGTGAATACAACATAGCCTTTGTGGTAGAGGAGTGGCGCAAGATTAATGGTAAATATTATACTCTTGGCTATGTGACCCGCGACATGCAGATCATTGTGGAGTGTACCGATAACAACCCTCCGGTGCTGGAGATCCCCGAAGATATTTGTATAGTGGCAGGCCAGAAGCTCGAAGAGATCATTCGCGTAACAGATCCTGATGGTGACAACGTAGACCTGTTTGCCTACGGCGGGGTGTTCAACCTGGGCGCCACCTTCGAGGGAGGTACTAACATGACTACCCCGGCACAATCTACTTTTAGCTGGCAGACCGAGTGCATCGATGTGCGCACGCAGCCCTACCAGGTAGTGTTCCGTGCCAGAGACCTAAGAGGAGGCGGGGTGAGCCTCACCGACATCAAGACCTGGAACATCACCGTAGTAGCCCCGCCACCGGTGGTGGAGAGCCTGGAGCCGGTAGGCAGCAGAGCTGTGGAGGTAAACTTCGACAGGAGCTCCTATGCCTGCAGCCAGGCGCAGTTCATGCAGGTATGGCGCAGGGAAGGTAGTGCCAATGTGCCCCTGGATACCTGCATCACAGGCATGCCTCCCGGCTATGGCTATGAGCTGGTAGATGTGCGGGCCTTTAACCGCTTTCCTTTTGTAGATGATGCAGGAGGAGCGGGATTGAAGCCGGGAGCCACCTACTGCTACCGCTTTGTGGCGGTGTTCCCGGAGCCAAACGGCGGGGAGAGCCTTCGCTCCGAGGAGATGTGCATCACGCTTCCGGCCAAGGTGCCGCTGATCACCAACGTGAGCATTGAGGAAACAGCAGAGACAGACGGGGAGATTCTGGTGCGCTGGATGCCGGGTCCTGACATAGATGCAGCAGAGGTAGTACCTCCTTACAGCTATGACCTCTACCGGGCAGAAGGCTACCAGGCAGGCAGCTATACCCTGGTAGCAGATAATATTACCGATACCGTGTTCATAGACCAGAGCAGTGATTTGAACACCAAAGACCAGGTCTACAACTACTATGTGATGCTGCACGATGCCAGTGGCACAGCTGTAGACAGCTCCAGTACTGCTTCCACCGTAAGGCTGGATCCGGTGCCGGGGGTAGACAATATTACCATCCAGTGGCAGGCGCAGGTGCCATGGTCCAACGCCGTGGAAGCTTACCCCCTGCACGATATCTACCGCAACCAGGTAGATCCTGCCGATCCTGACCGCCTGGTGCTCATTGCCCGGGTAGATGCTGTCAGGAGTGGCTTCAGCTATACAGATACCGGTGCCGATGCAGGCACAGGACCACTTGTGGATGATGTGGAGTACTGCTATGTGGTGATCACCTCTGGCAGCTACAGCAATCCGCAGGTACCCGAGCCGCTGCTAAACAAGTCCCAGCGCATCTGCTCTTTTCTCAAGGATGAGGTGCCTCCCTGTCCGCCGCTGGAGTTTGAGCTTAGCAGCCTGACCTCCTGTGAGGAGGTGATTCAGAGCACCGCCTGCGGAGACAACATGTTTGAGAATGTGCTGGAGTGGCAGGCCAATACAGATGCGGTGTGCGGAGATGATCTCTCGCACTGGCAGGTGTACTACTCCTACGATGGCAGTGCCTTTGAGGTGATTGGCACCTCCACAACCAACAGGTTTGTGCATGTGATGGAAGATAACATGGCAGGTTTCTACTACATCAGGGCAGTAGACAGGAGCGGCAACTTGAGCGACTCCAGCAATGTGGTGATGCGCGATAACTGCCCCAACTACTGGCTGCCCAACGTGATCACCAGGAACGGCGACGGCCTCAACGAGGAGCTGCGTCCGGCACTGCCAAACCAGCTGCCTCCTCCACCTCCGGAGCACTGCCCCCGTTTCGTAGAGTCAGTTAAATTCACCGTCTATAACCGCTGGGGTAAAGAAGTTTATTACTATACCTCTGATGTAAAAGTAGAGCCGGACATCTATATTCGCTGGAAAGGAGTGGGCAGTAACGGCGAGCTCCTCAGCAATGGTACCTACTATTATGAGGTAGAGGTAACCTACCGTGTGCTGGATCCTGAAAAGAGAAACCAGACCATGAAAGGCTGGGTGTACATTGTAGATTCGGGAACCTGATATGATAAAAGATAATATTCAGCCCGCAGCCCTGCGGCGGGCAAATGGAAAAGCAGTAGTATTATTTGATGGTGTCTGTAATTTGTGCAATGGAGCTGTAGACTTTATCGTTCGCCGCGATACCCGGCATAAATTTATGTTTGCTTCCCTGCAGTCTGAGGCAGGGCAGGAGCTGCTGAATCACTACGGGCTGCCCCTGGATGCCTACGAAAGCATGGTGCTGCTGAAAGGGGGAAAGCTGTATCAGAAAAGTACCGCCGCCCTTGAAATTGCCAGCGAGCTGCCGGGGGGCTGGTCGCTGATGCGGATATTTAAGGGAGTACCTGCACCACTGCGCAACGCCATCTACTCTTTTATTGCCACCAATCGTTACCGTTTTTTTGGTAAGAAGGAGACCTGCAGGCTGCCCACGCCTGATGAACGCAGCCGCTTTCTTGGTTGATATTTAGGGCAAATAATGCGACCTTCGGGCTGCAACCAAATACTCAGTTAATGAAAGCCTATATTTTTCCAGGTCAGGGCGCCCAGTTTACGGGCATGGGCAAAGACCTCTACGATGCATCCGAGAAGGCACGTACCCTATTCGGTCAGGCAAACAGCATCCTGGGATTCAATATATCAGATATCATGTTCAGCGGCTCTGCCGATGACCTGAAACAAACCCGGGTAACCCAACCAGCCATTTTTATACATTCCGTAATACTGGCCAGGTTGCTTGATAATTTCAGGCCCGATATGGTAGCCGGCCATTCCCTGGGAGAATTTTCTGCCCTGGTAGCTGCTGGTGCTATTACCTTTGAAGATGGGCTTGCCCTGGTTTACAAACGTGCTATGGCCATGCAGGCAGCCTGTGAAGCGGAACCTTCCAGCATGGCTGCAGTGCTGGGCCTGGACGACAGAGCCGTAGAAGAAGCCTGCGCTGCTGTTCAGGGTGAAGTGGTAGTGGCAGCCAATTATAACTGCCCCGGGCAGCTGGTAATTTCAGGCTCGCAGGAAGGTGTTGCCAGGGCAGGCGAGCTCCTGAAAGAAAGAGGCGCCAAGCGGGTGTTGCCGCTGCAGGTAAGAGGCGCTTTTCACTCTCCCCTGATGGAGCCAGCCCGGGAAGAGCTGCAGGATGCTATTCTCAAAACCAACTTCAAAGAACCCATCTGCCCTGTTTATCAAAATGTGGATGCCCTGCCGGCAACCAACACAGCCACCATCAAGCAAAACCTCATCAGTCAGCTAACAGCGCCCGTCCGCTGGACCCAGTCCGTACAGAATATGGTAGCCGATGGCGCCACCGAATTCATTGAGTGCGGTCCCGGTAAGGTGCTGCAGGGCTTGGTGAAAAAGATCCACTCCGAGGCTACCGTTAGCAGTGCGGAAGCTGTGTAATGTGACGGTTCGCCCGGGGCGCGCAGCCGCTGCGGCTGCGCGCCCCGGGCGAACCGTCACATTGAGCAATTAGCATATTAGCCAAATAGCGTTACCTCCAGCTGGTCGGGGCACTCTCCGAGCAGCTGGAGGTTGTTTTTTTTAAGCAGGGGGTGTACTAAAAGAGGTGCTATTTCGCAAAGCGGCACCAGGGTAAACCGCCTTAGGTGCAGGCGCGGATGGGGAATGGTAAGCGCCGGAGTGGAGAACTGCTGATCTCCGTAATAAAGAATGTCCAGGTCGATGGTGCGGGCTGCCCAGGCTTCTTCACGTACCCTGTCAAGCGATTGCTCTATCTGAAGTAAGGCTGTAATAAGCTCCTGTGGCGATAGTTTTGTACTGATCTCTACCACCTGGTTCAGGAAAGCCGGCTGATCTTCTTTACCCCATGCTGCTGTTTCATACAGGCTGCTCTGTGCTTTTAACCTGCCCACCTTTTTTTCTATAGCAAGCAGTGCCTGCTCCAGCCACACCATTCTGTTGCCTAAATTGCTACCTAAAAGAAGATAAATGCCGTTCATCATGATTGAGTTTTAATTTGAAATCTATTTCTCTATTTTGCAATCTGGAGTTCAAACATCTTAAAATATATGTTACAGTTTCTGAAGGCCGTTGGTGCTACTATCGTAGGTCTTATTTTGTTTTCTGTTTTAATGTTGATAGTTGGAGGGGCCATTATAGGTGCAATTGCCTCCCGTGATCAGGAGGTGGAGGTAAAAGACAATACAGTACTGCACCTAAAGCTCGACAAGCCAATTGTAGAACGCGCCAACGACGATGATATATCGGCGCTGGATGCAATTCCGGGGATCAGTGCAGGTAATATTGGTCTTATTGAGGTGATTGATGCCATTAAGCATGCCAGGGAAGATGATCGCATCAAAGGTATCTTACTGCAACCACAATATGTTAGGGCGGGTTATGCTTCACTTAAAGAAATCAGGGATGAGCTGGGGCGCTTCAAAGAAAGCGGCAAATGGATTTATGCTTATAATGAGCAGTATACCGAAAAAGATTACTACCTGGCATCTGTTGCTGATAAAATTTACCTGAACCCTGCCGGTAATCTTGAGCTGAATGGCCTGGTATCGGAACAGGTGTTTGTAAAAGGCACGCTTGAAAAACTGGGGGTTGAGCCGCAGATTTTCAGGGTGGGCGAATTTAAATCTGCAGTGGAGCCTCTCATCCGTAATGATATGAGTGAAGCCAGCCGAGAGCAGACAAATTCTTTTTTGAACAACATTTACCAGACTTTTCTGCGGGAGGTTAGCCAGAGCAGAAACATTGAGGTAAATGAGCTGGAGCGTATCTCTGACGAAATGCTGGTACGCCGGGCCGAAGATGCCCTTAAATACAAAATAGTAGATGAGCTGGGGTACCTGGATCAGATTCATGCTGAAATGAGAAACATACTGGGCATTGAGGATGATACAGAAAAAATCAATACCATTGGCTACAAAAAATACCGTAAGGCATTCAAGCCCGGAGGTAGCGGCAGTGACCGTGTTGCCGTTATTGTGGCTACGGGAGATATTATAAGTGGTAGTGGCGACAAAGAAAGCATCGGATCTGATAAGTTTGCCAAACTGATACGCGATGCACGCCTGAATGACAGGGTAAAAGCTGTGGTGTTGCGCATCAACTCTCCAGGTGGCAGCGCCCTGGCCTCAGATGTGATCTGGCGCGAGGTTATACTCACCAGCCAGACTAAACCAATTATTGCCTCCATGTCAGATCTGGCTGCATCAGGAGGTTACTATATGGCCATGGGCTGCGATACCATTGTGGCACAGCCCAACACCATTACCGGCTCTATTGGTATATTTGGTGTGCTCTTCAATGCACAGGAGTTCATGACAGACAAGCTGGGTATAACTACTGATGTGGTACAAACAGGAGAATTATCCAATCTCTACAGAGTGACCCGTCCTCTTAGCCCATACGAAAGAAGTATAATTCAGCTTTCTGTGGAGGAGGGTTACGACAGTTTTACCCGTAAAGCTGCCGAAGGACGTAACATGTCTGTAGAGCAACTGAGAGAAGTTGCTTCCGGCCGCGTATGGTCAGGACTTGAGGCAAAAGACCGTGGTCTGGTAGATATACTGGGCGGATTAGATGATGCCGTTAAAATTGCGGCAGGCAAAGCAGGTCTGGAAGAGGGAAATTACAGATTGAGATACTATCCTGAAAAGAAAAGTTTTCTGGAGGAGCTATTCGGTAACCTGGAAGAAGATATGGAAACCAAAGCCCTCCAAAGAGAATTCGGTGTTTTTTATCCTTATGTAAAGCAGTTTCAGAAGCTTCAGCGCTTTGAAGGCGTACAGGCCAGACTTCCCTACGAGTTAGTTATTGAATAAAACAGCAGCCCTGGTATTATAATGCCAGGGCTTTTTTCTGCACAATACAATTTGCAATTTGGGCACGTTATCACTTATTTCAGGTTTCGTAAACCAGAAACCTCTATGAGTGATATACGCAACACCTGGACTCGCAAAGATATAGAAGCTGTTTACCACCAGCCTCTGCTGGAACTGGTGTACAAGGCTGCCACGGTGCACCGCCAGCACCATGATCCGCAGGAAGTACAAGTTTGCACCCTGCTTTCCATTAAAACAGGTGGCTGCCCCGAAGACTGCTCTTACTGTCCGCAGGCGGCCCGTTACCACACCAATGTTAAGGTCCATAAGCTACTGGAGGTAGAGGAGGTAATAGGCAAGGCACGCGAGGCCAAAGAGGCAGGGAGTACTCGCTTTTGCATGGGAGCTGCCTGGCGCGAAGTGCGCGATAACCGCGATTTTGATAAGGTGCTGGAAATGGTAAAAGGTGTGAATGGCATGGGCATGGAGGTTTGCTGCACCCTGGGGATGCTAACTGAAGAACAGGCCCAAAAACTGCAGCATGCAGGGCTGTATGCTTATAACCATAACCTTGATACCAGCGAGGAACACTATAGCGATATCATCAGCACCCGCACCTACAATGACCGTCTGAATACCCTGGAAAATGTACGGAAAAGCGGCATATCAGTCTGCAGTGGCGGTATCATAGGCATGGGCGAGGCGGTAGAGGACCGTATAGGCATGCTGCACACCCTGGTAAACCTGCCCGAACACCCCGAAAGCGTGCCGGTGAATGCCCTGGTACCGGTTGAGGGTACCCCCTTGGAAAACCAGCCGAAGGTGCCGGTATGGGACATGATCAGAATGATTGCCACTGCCCGTATTCTAATGCCTAAGGCCATGGTGCGCCTTTCTGCAGGCCGCGTGCGCATGACGCTGGAAGAGCAGGCCTTGTGCTTTATGGCAGGCGCCAACTCTATTTTTGCCGGTGATAAACTGCTTACCACGCCAAATCCTGATGTGCTGTCAGATGGGGAGATGTTCCAGATCCTGAACCTGAAGCCAAGAGCTGCCTTCAAAGAAGGAGAAGCACCGGTTACATGGGAACAGATACCTTCGGCACAAAGAGTATAGCAGGGTTGTCTGAAGTTCAAAGGGCAGGTTCTAGATTGCCGCTTCGGTGATCCAATTCTTCTGCTCCGCTCCATCGCAAAGACTGTACTGCTAATTAAAACGGCCTCTGGAGATCTCCAGAGGCCGTTTTAATACATAAAATATTAGCTTCTCATAAGTTTGGTATTGTTCACTTTAAAAGATCATGCTCCAATTTACCTACCTGGCCTTACCAAATCTGTATCCAAGGCTTACAACAATTTGCCTTTGTTTTTGCTCGTCAGGAAGATAGGTGTCCCAGGTAGAGTTACTGAAATCAAAATCACGAAGATTGCCTACAGTAGTTTCGTAGCGGGTATCCAGCGTAAAACGCCAGATATCAAAGCCAATGCCTGCCTGCCAGCCAAATTGTGTGCGATTGTAATAATCATCTACCTCACTGTTCCAATCTCTTTCGGCACCCGAGGCATTGGCGCGTATGTTTACACTTGCAAAAGGTCCTGCATTGATTCTGAAGTGGTCAGTTATTCTGTAACCAAGCAAAACCGGTACATCCAGGCGGTGAAAATCTACCGATAACTTATTGGCATCTATATCATGATTGCGCAGTTGTGCCTGTGCAAAGGTATAATAAGCTTCGGGCTGCAGGTAAATTCTGCCAAGGTTCATACGAACAAAGGTACCGGCATGCATTCCTACAGTTACGCCGTCATTATCCCAGTCTACATCGCGGTCTTCTACCTGCGCAACACCCAGGTTGGCACCTGCCTTAATTCCAAGTTGGGCCGAAGCCAGGAATGGCAGGCACACGAGCGAAATCACTAAAAAAATGTTTTTCATGGCACTTAGATTAATGGTATAAAAAAAACAAGACATTGATGTAAAGGCTTAACGCAAAAAACTTGCCATTCTGTGCCAGACCCTGCTAAGTTTGCAACTTATGTATCAGATCCTGAATAGAATGAACCAGCAGTTGTTGCGCAGAGAGCAGGAAGCAGGCCTGCGTTATTTGCCAAAACAGCTGCCAGAAATAGATTTTGCTTCTAATGATTACCTGGGCCTTGCCAGATCTCAGCAGCTTTCACGCAACATCAGGGAAGCTTGTGACGAATACCCGGCTTCTTTGCATGGCGCCACCGGCTCCCGGCTGATTACCGGAAACATGGCTTTGGCAGACAGCGTAGAGCAGGAGCTGGCCCGTTACCTGCACGCCGAGGTTTGCCTGCTTTATAACTCTGGTTATGCAGCCAACCAGGGATTACTTTCTTCGCTCTTGCTGCGTGGAGATACTGTGATCTATGATGAACTGGCCCATGCCTGCATCAAAGATGGCTGCCGCCTTTCTCCGGCACAGCGGTTTTCCTTCAAACATAACGATATAGACCATCTCCGGCAGAAAATACGCCGGGCACAGGGCCAGGTAATAGTAGTGGTAGAGTCTGTATACTCTATGGATGGGGATGAAGCACCACTTGCTGCGCTGGTTGAGCTTTGCAAAGAATATAGTGCAGGTTTGGTAGTGGATGAAGCCCATAGCACAGGACTCTGGGGTCCGGGCGGTGCTGGTTTGTGTGTGGAAAAAGGGCTGCAGGATGAAGTGCTGGCCCGCATTCATACCTTTGGAAAGGCCATGGGCGTACATGGTGCCTGTGTAGCAGGCAGGGACGTGCTGATCCGGTTTTTGCTGAATTACTCCCGCACCTTTATTTATACAACTGCCTTGCCGGCACACTCTGTACTGGGCATCAGGGAAGCAGTTCGATACAGAATGCAGCACCCCGGTCTCATGCAGCAACTGGAGCGGAACATACAGCTGTTTCATGATCTGCTGAAAGAAAAAGACGATTTTTTACAAAAGAGTCTCCTGCCAAGCCGCACCGCCATACAGGCAGTGCTGATTCCAGGAAATGAACGGGTGGTAAAGGTTGCACGCAGTCTGCAGGCAGAGCAGTTTATGGTATGGCCCATACTTGCTCCTACGGTGCCGGAAGGTGAGGAGCGCCTGCGTATCTGCCTGCATCAGTATAATACACCTGATGAAATAGAGCGTTTGGTCAATCTCCTGCATAAGCTGCTGGCATGAACAGATATTTTGTAACAGCCATAGGTACCGATAGCGGTAAAACAGTAGTGAGTGCTGTTTTATGCAGCGCATTAGGTGCCGATTACTGGAAACCTATTCAAAGCGGCGCACCAGCCGATGCTGAAACGGTTCGGGCACTGTGTCCGGGGGTGGTGGTTCATCCTGAAGCCTATAGGTTCAGCATGCCTGCATCGCCGCATGCAGCCGCCAGCGCAGAGGGAAAGAGGATTGTTCCGGAATTGATACAGCTACCCCTTACCAGCAACAGCCTGGTAATTGAAGGTGCCGGCGGTTGTCTGGTGCCCCTGAATGACCAGCAGTTTATGATCGACCTGCAGCCCCGCTTTGGGGCACAGCTGGTGCTGGTTGCTAATTTATACCTGGGGAGCATTAACCATACCCTGTTAACCTGGCACCTGCTGCAGCAAAGAGGATATCCGGTTGCAGGTATTATTTTTAACGGGCTTGCCAATCCGGAGAGTGAGAGGATTATTCTGCACCACACAGGTTACAGGAAATTATTGCACCTGCAGCCCCACAGTACGCTCACGCCATCCATAATTGATCATTATGCAACAGAACTCAGACAACAACTCAGCTGATCTTCAAAAGAGGGATCAGGATCATATCTGGCATCCCTTCAGCTCCCTGGTGCCGGTGCCGTCCATGCCGGTACTGCCGGTTGTAAAAGGGGAGGGCGTTTGGCTCTTTACGGATGACGGCAGGAAAATTCTGGATGGCATCTCCTCCTGGTGGGTAAACCTGCACGGGCATGCAAACCCCCATATCGCCGGTGCTATTGCAAAACAGGCTCAAATCCTGGAGCAGGTTATTTTTGCCGGATTCACCCACCCCGGTGCCGTTAAGCTGGCAGAACAGCTGCTGCCGCTGCTCCCGGGAAAGCAGCAACTGCTATTCTATAGCGATAATGGCAGCACCTCGGTAGAGGTGGCCCTAAAAATGGCATTGCAGTACTGGTATAACCAGCAGCAGCCCCGTTCCAGGATAATAGCCATTGAGGGGGCCTACCATGGCGATACTTTTGGTGCGATGGCTGTTGGTGAACGTGGTGGTTTTAACCGTCCGTTTGAAGAACATCTGTTTAAGGTTGATTTTATTCCATTTCCGCAGAATGGAAAAGAAGCAGAAACCATTGTAACATTTAAGGCTCTCCTGAAAGAGGGAGATACAGCTGCATTTATTTTTGAACCACTGGTGCAGGGCTCTGCAGGCATGCGCATGTACCAGCCTGAGGTGCTCGATAAACTCATGGCGCTTGCTCATGCGGCAGGGGTATTGTGTATTGCAGATGAGGTAATGACTGGTTTTGGCCGCACAGGCAAGCTTTTTGCCTGCCATTACCTGCAGGAGGCCCCTGACCTGATCTGTATGAGCAAAGGTATTACGGGTGGCTTTATGCCCCTGGGTGTAACGGCCTGTACCGAAGCCGTAGCCAGTGTATTCCGGGAAGCCGATCCTGGTAAAACTTTTTATCACGGGCACTCTTATACGGCAAACCCGCTGGCATGCGCGGCAGCCCTTGCCAGCCTGGAGCTGATACTGGCAGAGGCTTGTACAGCACAACTCCGGATGATTGCAGAGCAGCACCGGCTTTTTGCTGAAAAGGCAGGAAACCATGTTGCTGTGAAGGAGATACGCTACAGGGGAACCCTCTTGGCAATTGAGCTGAAAACAGCAGAGGGCACTTCCTATCACAATTCCAGGCGAAACAGACTTTACCAGTATTTTTTAGAGAAAGATATACTGCTGCGGCCACTGGGAAACGTGCTTTACCTCATGCCACCTTACGTTATCAGTAAGGATGAATTACACTGTGTGTATAGTGCAATAGAAGAGCTGCTGGCTGTTTGGTTAGAGTGGTAGTAAGGAGATGATGGGGGAGGGATTTGAAAGGGCAGCCTCCGCCTCGCCCGGGCCTGCAGCTTGGAGGCAGCAGCTTACTGAGCATCAGCCGGACCCGGAAGGCATATGCCCAGCATCAGGTTATCATCGGTTTGTTCCTCCTGTTGGCGCCAGTCCTGAATGCCGCGGGTAAGGATATCCTTCTGTTCTTTCATGCTTTTACCCTTCATAGACCTGACGAGCTCCTGCAGGCGGTTGTGCAGGAATTTTTTGTTTTGAGGTCCCCCAAACTGATCTGTTATGCCATCTGTAAAAATATACACACAGCTACCGGCTTTCGGATGTAAGGTGAGTTGGCGGAAATCAGTAACCTGCGCATAGGTATTCCCTACAGTAGGATTTGAGGTTTGATATACTTTCAGCTCATTATCTTCCAGCACATATAGCGGCCTGCGGGCACCGGCATACATCAATTGACCACTGCTGCGGCCATACAGGCATATGCCCAGGTCCATGCCATGCGGAAGCTCTTCCTGCAGCCCTTTTTGCATATTATGACGCAGGCTGATGTGTAATTCTGCCAGTATCTCTGCAGGCTCAATCTTATTTTTAGAAGTAACTATCTGGCTTAAGAGGTTTTGGGCAAGTACCGTCATCAGCGCTCCGGGAACTCCATGGCCGGTACAGTCTACCACAGCCCATACCACAAAGTCATCCTGCTCATGGATCCAGAAAAAATCACCATTCAGAATATCTCTGGCCTCGCAGTACAGAAAAGACTCAGGGAAGATCTGTTTCAGAACCGATTCCTGTGGCAGCAAGGCTTCCTGTATGGTTTTGGCATAACGGATGCTGTCTGTAATTTCTGCATTGCGGAAAGCAATTTCATTATTGCGCCTTTTAAGAAGTGTATTGCTGTTGTTTTTGGTTTTATACTGCTGGTAAAGAAACAGGATCATCAGAAAGAACAGGAAGAGGCCGCTGTACAGGTAATAGCTTACCATTTCGTTTCTGGAAAGGTTAAGCTCCTGAATACGGGCGTCTTTCCGCAATAATTCTATTTCTTTTTCTCTTTGCTGAATCTGGTAGTTAGATTCTATATCGCTTATTTTCTGAAAATTTTCTTCGCTGAATATAGAATCCTTCAGATCTTCGTACTCCTTAAAATACTCATAAGCGAGCATCCAGTTTTTTTCCTGTCGGTAGGCTTCGGCAATTCCTTTGTAACAGTCTTTTACAACTTTTTTAGCTTTTACCTTTTCTGCCTGCTCAATTGCCTGCTCAAATGCTTTGCGTGCCTCTGCGGTTGATTTCTGCTTCAGGTATACGTAACCGATACTTTGCAGTACCGCTGCAAGCTCATACTGGCTGCCGGTTCCCTCCAGCAGGCTTAGGCTCTTGTTATAAAAATAAAGCGCAGAGTCTGCCTTGTTCAAGCCATCGTAAAGGCGGCCAAGATTTTCATAGGTATAAATAAGCCCATTGCTGTTCCCAATGCTTTGGTCAATGCTGAGTGCCTGCATCAGATAAGCATAGGCTTTATCGGGCAAACCCATTTTCTGATAGGCGAAGCCAATATTGCTGAGGGTGCTGGCAACTTCGCTGCTATCGCCCAGCAGGCGTTTTACTTCCAGGGCCTTGTGATAATATGAAAGTGCTTTTTCGTACTGGTTTAGTTCATCATAGATAATGCCTATGTTGTTGTGCAGCCGCGCAATGCCTTTGATATCGTGTTCTTCTTCAAACATCCGGAGCACCTGTCTGAAATACTCCAGCGTTTTGTCGTAATTGCCAAGCCGGTAGTGGTTCAGGCCAAGAATATGAATTCCCTCTCTTTTTATGGAAGTACTGTTAAGTTTTTCGGCCAGATGAATGGTCTGGTGTGCATATTCAATGGAGAGGTGCGGGTTCTGATCTGCCGTATGATGGGTTAATTCATTGAGAAGGTGGAGGCGTACACTGTCATTGGTAGCTTTGCTAAACGCCAGCTGTAGGCTATCCACAGGAGTAGCTCCCAGCCAGTACGGCAAGCACATAACCAAAGTATACAGCCAGAGTCGCCTCATTTTAAGCGGAGGTATTTAATTTGACAATTACAAAAATATCAATTTTTGTAGAAGTAGGTCTAAAAGCAGCGATAAAGTAACAATAAATTTGCAGGAATAACTTACTGATAGCAACGCCGTTGCATCATGTGTACTGAAATTTATCAAAAAGCTCTTTTTTGGCTTATTACCATCAGGAGATGCCAGATAAAAAGCCAAAAAAAAGCCCCGTAAGGGGCTATAATTTTTGGTGAACGAAGTTTATATAGGGCGATTGATATCAAATCGTTCCAGGTAATCGGCAACCCTGCGTACAAACATACCACCCAGAGATCCATCTACCACGCGATGATCATAAGAGTGGGAGAGGAACATTTTATGCCTGATGGCAATTACATCGCCATGTTCAGTTTCCAGTACTGCCGGCTTTTTCTGAACAGCGCCCAGGGCCAGAATGGCTACCTGTGGCTGCAGAATTATAGGAGTTCCCATAACGTTGCCAAAAGAACCTACATTAGAAACAGTAAAGGTACCGCCGGCAAGCTCATCCGGCTTGAGCTTATTATCACGTGCTCTTTTAGCAAGATCGTTCACTTTATTCGATAAACCCAGCAGGTTCAGCTGGTCGGCCTGGTGGATTACCGGTACAATCAGGTTGCCGCTAGGCAGGGCTACGGCCAGGCCTATGTTGATGTCTCTGCGCTTGATGATGTTGGTGCCATCTACCGAAACATTGATCATAGGGTAATCCTTGATTGCCCGCACTACTGCTTCGATAAAGATAGGGGTGAATGTAAGGTTGCCGGCATCGCGCTTCTTGAACTCATTCTTCATGCGGTTCCGCCAGATCACTATGTTGGTAACATCGGCTTCCACAAAAGAAGTAACGTGTGGCGAAATGCGCTTGGAATCAACCATGCGCTCAGCAATCATGCGGCGCATGCGGTCCATTTCAATAATCTCATCGTTGGCACCGATAGAGATAGAAACTTTTGGTGCTGCCGGAGCCTGTGCAGCGGTAACAGAGCCTGCCTGTGCCGGTTGCTGCTGTGGGGCAGCAGCCTGTGCCGATGCCTGAGGCTGTGCCTCCCGCTGTTCTACAAAAGCAAGGATATCTTTTTTAGTAACACGGCCTTCTTTGCCTGTGCCAGGCAGGTTTTCCAGCTCCTGCATGGGTATGCCTTCCTGCCTTGCTATATTGAGTACAAGTGGAGAATAAAAACGTTCGCCGGAGGGTATCTGGTTTTCAGTATTAGCTACAGACGGGGTGGGGCTGGCGGTCTGTTCAGGAGCTGTTGACGCTACAGGTGTCGCTGTAACTGCTGCAGGAGAAGCATCTGCACTGGCTGTACCATTGGTATTGATAATGGCAATAGGAGAGCCCACCTGTACGACTTCGCCCTCTTTAGCCAGAATTTTTTCAAGTACACCACCGTGTGTGGCAGGTACTTCAGTGTCTACCTTATCGGTTGCTACCTCCAGTACAGATTCGTCCTGCTCGATAGGATCTCCTTCCTTTTTTAACCAGGAGAGGATGGTGCCTTCCATGATGCTTTCGCCCATCTTGGGCATCACCATTTCTACTCTTGCCATGCGTGTCTTTGTTAAAAGCTAAGAGGATAAAATTTTATTTGGTATATCCTTAAAAATAGATCATTAATCAATACATTTCACAAAAAAGAACTGGATATTATTCTGTTTTTGTAATATATAAAATCTAACTACCTGTACAAAAATACTGTTTTTCACTAATTTTCAATCGATTTCGTTTAAAGTTTGCCACAATAGTGTTAGTAAATAAGCGGCTGTATAACGTATGTTCAGGTCTCTGTCCTGGGTAAGCTGAAGCTTTTTAGTACGTGTACTGGCAGGCCCTGCCACTGCTATCCATATCAGGCCCACGGGCTTATCCGGCGTTCCTCCTGTTGGTCCGGCAATGCCGCTGGCAGAAATACCGATATCTGTATTTAATTGCTCCCTAACCCCACTGGCCATTTCCCGAACGGTCTCTTCACTCACAGCACCATAGGTTTGGAGGGTTTCCTCTGCTACCTGTAACAGCTTAGTCTTTAGCCTGTTCTGGTAGGCAATAATGCTGCCCTGGTAATAAGCAGAGCTACCGGGCACCGAAGCTAGTGAGTAAGCAATAAAACCTGTAGAACAGCTTTCGGCCGTAGCAATGGTAAGTTTTTTCTCTTTTAATTTATTGCCAATGGCAAAAGGGAGGGTGTCGGTATCGTAGCCATACACATACCTGCCAATTCGCGGCAGCACTTTTTTGATCTGCTCCTCTGCTTCCTGCTCTAGTGTCTCCAGCCGGGTACCGGTGGCGGTAAGGCGCAGGTCTACCATGCCCAGGTGGGGCAGGTAAGCAAGCTTTATGTGCTGCGGCAGCGCTTCTTCCCACTCTTTTACTTCATCGGCCAGCCAGGATTCGCCTATGCCAGATGTTTTGATGGTGCGGTGGTGGAGCACCTGTGTTTTGAAATATTGCTTCAGCAGGGGCAGTATGCTGTGCTCCATCATGTTTTTCATTTCATGCGGCACACCAGGCATTGAAATAAATATTTTTCCCTCCCGCTCAAACCACATGCCTGCAGCAGTGCCCCAGTTGTTGGTAATAGGGGTGCAGCTTTCCGGGAGCATGGCCTGCAACTGGTTGCGTTCTGTGAAGTTAAAGCCTCTTTTATCAAACAGCTGCCGAATGTGCTCCAGGGTTGCTGCATGCATGCTTAAACTTGTGCCAAAATACTCAGCCATCACCGGGCGGGTAAGGTCATCGGCAGTAGGTCCAAGGCCGCCGGTAATTATAATGGCATCTGCTCTTTTTTCTGCCTCGGCAAAAGCTGACAGGATTTCTTCCCGTATATCACCCACAGAAGTTTTTCTGACTACTTTAAAGCCTGCAAGCCCCAGTTGTTGGCTGATCCACTGGAAGTTAGTGTCTGTAATCTGGCCATACAGGATTTCGTCTCCGATGGTGATTATCTCTGCAAGTGGCAAATTCATAAAGATTGGTAACGTTTTTGCTCTTAGTATTACGGCCGGAATATAACCAACCCCTGGCATATTTGTTCCATAACCATTGAAATGACCATGAGAAAGCAAATTATAACAGCAGGCCTGGGTGCCATCTTACTGATGAACGCAGGCTGTACCACGCAACAGATCAATCAGGCCATAGGCGGTGTTAACGATGCCCTGGGGCAAAATCAGGAGGTTACTACCACAGAAGTGGCACAGGGACTGAAAGAAGCATTGACGGTTGGCATCAGCAAAGGTGCCCAGCAGGCAGCACAGGTTGATGGCTACTACGGAAATCCACGCTTGAGAATCCCTTTTCCGCCTGAGGTGCAAAAGGTAGAGCAGCGCCTGCGCCAGATTGGCCTGGGCAGCGAAGTAGATAAGTTTGTGCTTTCCCTGAACCGTGGTGCCGAAGAGGCAGCAAAAGAAGCCAAACCGGTTTTTGTTGCTGCCATCAAAAGCATGACTATCCAGGATGCCTGGAACATTCTCCGCGGACAGGATGATGCTGCCACCCAATACCTGATGCGCACCACCAGCGGCGAGCTGAAATCCCGCTTTCAACCCATTGTTTCGCAGTCTTTACAGAATGTAAATGCTACCCGTTACTATGGCGATCTGGTGAATACCTATAACAAGATACCGGGAGTACAAAGGGTAAATCCGGATCTGGAGGCATATGCTACCGACAAGGCGATAGAAGGTCTATTTTTACTGGTGGCAGAAGAAGAGAAAAACATCCGTGAAAATCCTGTAGCCCGTACCACCGAGCTCTTACGCCGGGTCTTCTCCAAGCAGTAACTCACACAAAAAAACCGGCTTATGCCGGTTTTTTTTATTACTGTAATACCACCCGGTTCTGCCATACCTGCCGGCCGTTGATCAGCCGGATCAGGTACATTCCTTTAGGATAAGCTTCCAGGTTTAGCTCTGCGGTGCCGGCAGAGGCCTGCTGCTGCAGAAGCTGTTTACCGGAGGCACTGAAGATTACAATACTGGCATTTGGCTGCATATTTTCCGGCATTTGCAGGTGTACGGTACCTTCTGTTGGGTTGGGATATAGCTGCAGGCGGTTTGTAGCGTCAACAAGTCCATTGGGAGCTTCGATCACCACCACCTGCTCTGTTGTTTCAGTACAACCGAAAATACTTGTTGCAGTCAGGCTTACCGTATAGCTTCCCGGGGCCAGGTAGGTATGCTCCGGGTTCTCTCTTGTGCTTGTATGGCCATCGCCAAAGTTCCATTCCCAGCCAATGGTAAGCTGCTGGCTGGTGTTTTTGAATTTTACAGGGCTGTGGGCTGTGTGTGCCTGCTGATTTTCCGCTGCCTCAAAGGTAGCAAAACCTTCCGGTGCATTTACATTAACACTTACCGCTTCGCTTTCCAGACCTCCTTGGAGGTTGGTCACGTAAAAAGTTTGTGAGGCAGTAAGAGCGGGCACTGTGTAAGTACGTCCTTTAACCAAAAGTTCTTGCAGTTGGGCATCGGCATAGAAATAATAAATACCCTCCTGCTTAGGTTCCAGAACCGCCATTGCTCCTTTGCAGGTAACCACATTCAATACGACTGGTTTAGCGGATGCTACTAATTGAAGCTGCTGTGAGAACTGTTGGCTGCATCCATTGCTGAATGCCACCACAACCTGCAGGGTGGGAGCGGTAGTTTTTGCATCGTAGGCATAAATAATGTGTTCGCCTTCTCCAATCAGGTTATTCTCTGCATACCACTGAATATGGGTTGGCGATGCATCTGATTCCAGCTGAGCTGTTAGCTTCACAGCGTACTGGCTGTCAGTATCTGTTAGCTGCTGATGCGAAATGAGCAGGTTTGCACTATACACCTGCACCAGAACAGGTAATGCTTTGCTCTCCTGTAAACCTGTGCCAGCAGAAACATAGTATTGCCTGTTGGTTGTTAACACTGATGTAGTGAACTGGTTGCCAGAATAAAGCAATTGCTTTTTCTCCGCATCATTGTATACATTAATCAAACGACCTTCAGTATCGGCTAATAACGCGCTTTCGTTCATACACACCTGAATTGCCGGTATGTTGGGCACGTCTTCTTTGCGAATCACCACCACTTTCTGTTGGATGGTATTGACACAGCCTGCTTCAGTAGTTATCTTCATTTCTACCAGGTAGGTACCTTCAGTAGTGTATTGCACAGTGGCAGAAGCTTCGTTGCTCACAGAGCCGTTGCCAAAATCCCATTCCCATTCTTTTGCCTTTGGGCTAATGTCAGTAAAGAGAATAGACTCAGTCTCGCCGTTGTTCAGGTACAGGGTATCTGCCGACATACTGAAGTTTGCTTCGGGTCTGCTTACCAGCACCTCGATTCTTTCAATATCGCTTGCCCAGACATCATTAATATTCACGGCATAGATGGTGGTATCCTTAGAGAGAGGCTCAAATGTAAAAGTTTCACCTTCTGCTATAGCCTTCGTTGCCTCAACATCAGAGAAATAGCGGAACTGATTGCCTTCTTTGGGAGATATTTGTGTTTGCACACCTGTGCAGGTTTGAACCCTGGCAATGAGGGGTGGTGTTTTTCTATAGGCTAAGTATTGCTCACGAGCTTTTTCTACCGCTTTTTCCAGTCCTTCCAGGCTGGAGGAGGTAACCATAGCAAATACTACTTTCTCTGAACTTTTGGCGGCTAATTCTCCGATGGTGCCCCCCAAAAACTTGGCAACATCGTTTCCGCTGCCATAGACCCCGGCTTCTTCCTTGCTGATTCCCTTGCTGATAAAATTAAACTTTTGCCTGCGGCTGATATACTCATCAATCTCTGCTGTGTTGCTGTTACGGGTGCTCAGATCCACAGCGTGGTAAAGGAGCTGCTGATCAGAGAGGAGCGCTATGCCCGCATACCTTCCTGTTGCTGCATCGTAGGTATAACCAAGTTTTTGATCAATACCCAGACCGGCTCTGTTCATGAAAAAGTCACCCAGGTTAAAGTCGGCAAACAGTGCTACGTGCAGATTTTTATAGGCAGTATCTGCCCGGTTAATAACGCGATATTCTATCACCACTGACGCATCTCTGGAAGGATCGCTCCAGCCCAGGATTCGCTGGTCTACCAGGAGGTTCAGCCTGGTGCTGTCTTTCACGATCACTTCAAAACTAGAGCGAGCATCTACACTTGCCGGAGAGTTGTTGTAAAGTCTTAAGCGGTCTTTTGTTCTGAAGTCCTGATCTCTCACTGCAGGCAGGGTGTAGTATATTGCATTATTGGCAACTGCTTTAGGGTTTTGAGCAATTACAAGCCCCATGTTATGCGCCAGAGGAGCATTCTGGTAACGCAGCCCCAGGCCCTGAAGGTTATAATCATAGTTGTAGCCCAGGTTACCATTGGAGGCAACGGTAAGGGTAAGGTCATCAACTTTAAAGTCAATATACAGGCCACTGGACCGTAACTGAAAATATTGATAATCTTTGTAGCCTTTGTTATTAGTAAACTCCAGTTTAAAGGTCAGGAAGGTTAAAGCAGGCAGATCTGGATGTAGATATACCTGGAAAGGATTTTTTGTATTTGTAGCAGTTTGCAGCGTATTCAAAGACCCTAATGTCACCTTGTCTTTCAGCACAGTGGCGTAGGGAGATTCTGAGATTAACTTTACCTCTACATCTGATGTGGGATCCAGGTAGTTGGTAAAATCCATGATAAAACGAACGGTGTCTTTATGGAATGCATATTTGCCATAGCCATTGTTGTATTCAAACTTATCCATGCGTACAGAAGGGCCAGCTTCTGCCTGAAGTGCAGAGAACATGTTCAGTCTGCCGGTGCCAAGCCGTTCCACATAAGCTGCATTTTTGCCATTGGCATAAACATCATCTGTGGTTCTGCGTAAACGCTCAATTACCTGTAAGGCAGTTAGCTCCGGGTATTTAGCCCGTACCAGCGCCGCTGCACCCGAAACAGTTGGAGCAGCAAATGAGGTGCCCCCGGTGGTAACATAGCGGTTACCATTTTCAGTGGAATGGTTGATCATGGGTGATAGCAAATCCACATAACGGCTCCAGGTAGCATCTTTATCTTTATCATCGGTGCTGTTACTGCCAGAAACAGACAATACGTAATTATAAGAGGCAGGGTAGAAGTCGAGATTGGCGTGTGTGTTGCCTGCAGCGGCAACCACTACTGCATCTTTTTCCAGTACCGCATAGCGGATGATATCCTGTACATATTCAGAAGGTGCGCTATCTGCACCCCAGCTTAAGTTAATGATTTTGCAGCCCATGTTAGCTGCATAAACAATGGCCTCATATCCATTTACAAACCGGCTGCCTTTGGTGGTAAATACTTTGATGGGCATAAAGCGGCTGTTGTAGCCCGAACCGGCCACCCCAATTCCGTTATTAGTAGTTGCTGCACAGGAGCCGGCCACTACGGTACCATGAGAGCTGCCATCGGCCATTGGATTATTGTCATAGTTGGCAAAGTCCCAGCCATAGTAATTGTCAATAAAGCCATCTCCATCGTTATCTATACCATCAACAGGATCCTTTTCGTTAAGATATAAGTTGTCTACCAGATCGGGATGTAAATAATCAACACCAGTATCGATAATAGCAATCACTACATCTCTGCTGCCTTTTTGAATATCCCAGGCTTGTGCTGCTTTTACAATTTGAAGTTGGGATTGGTGGATATAATTAGGATCATTGGGAACATCCAGTAACTGTGGCAGGTAGTAGGGTTCCGCATATTGTATATCGGGATCCTGCTTCAGAATTTCAATTACTTCTTCAACACTTAGGCCTTCGGGCAGTTGCATTTTAAAAATGCCATCCAGAGCAGATGAAACTTGCCTTTGTACATTTTTCGGATTTTTCGCATTTTTAACCGCAGCAAAAGGCTGAGCAACTGTAAGGGCGCCTACTTTTTTCTTAAGTTTTTCTGCAATTTCGTCTGGCATTGCAGAAGTATCGTAACGGTTATTATACGTTGAGGCTGGAGCAGACTTTAATTTGAAAACAATTGTTCCAGCTTCATATTCAGCTTTTTTAGGCTTCTGGGCCCAGCTGAACAGCGGCAGCATCAGCAGTAAAAAAAGGAGTAATCTTTGGTAAGTAGTCATGGTCGAGAGGTATTAAGCATTAGCAAGTAACTGAAGCTATATATTCCCCCAGCTTTTGCATAATTGCCATTTCGACCAGCGTGTAAGGATTATAAACAGGGTATCAAATAGAAATTTTTCGTTTAAGGATTAAATCATTTATTACATGTCACTTTTTGAAAAACACAGATCAATTTTGGATAATGCCGTGGAAGCATTGCATAAACGCGACTTTTTTGCGCTTTACCCGGAAAATCCATCCCCAAAAGTCTATGGCGAAACTGCCGATGCCGACGGACAGCAGCAGTTTAAGGCTCACTTGGGTAAGAAATTTGAAGAACTACTGCAGGAATCCGGCAATGACTGGGTAGGAGAGGAGGAATCTCCCTATACGCTGGAGCCCCTGGGTGTCAGCTACCCTGCTGCCAGCATTGAGCAGCTGGTTGGCAGAGCCTCTAAAGCATTTGATCAGTGGAGAAAAGTTTCTGCTGAAGACCGTGCTGCCATTTTGATAGAGTCGCTTGAGAGAATAAAAGGGCGCTTCTTTGAAATAGCCTATGCCACCATGCATACCTCCGGGCAGGGCTATATGATGGCTTTTCAGGCTAGTGGCCCACATGCTGCCGACAGGGCACTGGAAGCCATCGCCACTGGTTACGAAGAGCTGCAGCGGGTACCACGTGCTGTTACCTGGGACAAGCCCATGGGTAATTTCAACATTACGCTCGACAAGCAGTGGCGGGCAGTACCGAAAGGCGTAGGCCTGGTGGTGGGTTGCTCTACTTTCCCTACCTGGAATTCGGTGCCGGGCCTCTATGCCAGCCTTGTTACCGGCAATCCCGCAATCGTTAAACCACATCCTATGGCTATATTGCCTATGGCCATTGTAGTGGCCGAGCTACAGAAAGTGCTGAAGCAGGAAGGACTGGATCCGCACATTGTGCAGCTGGCTCCTGATACTTTAGGAGAGCAGATTACAAAAGAACTCGCCGAACATCCAGATGTAGTGCTGATTGATTATACCGGTGGCTCCGATTTTGGTAATTACCTGGAAAACCTGAAGGGCAAAGCAGTATTCACAGAAAAGACGGGCGTTAACTCTGTTATCCTGGATTCGATGGAAAATCCGGATGAGGTTGCACAGAACCTGGCCTTTAGTGTAATGCTCTACAGCGGCCAGATGTGTACTGCCCCGCAGAATTTCTTTGTGCCTGCCGATGGAATCAAAACACCAGAAGGCAATCTTAGCTTTGATGCCTTTGCAGAGAAATTTACAGGAGCCATCAACAGCCTGGTTAATAATCCCAAAGCAGCCCCGCACGTACTAGGAGCCATCCAGAACAAACGTACGAGCGACAGGCTTAGCGAAACGGCAAAGCTGCCTGGTAAGGTTTTACTGGAGTCACGCCCCGTAGAGAACCCTATGTTTCCTAAAGCACGCACTGCATCGCCAGTGGTATTGCAGGTAGAGGCAGCTGATAAGGCAGTATACAGCAAAGAACTATTTGGTCCGGTGGTATTGCTTATTAAAACTGAAAGTACCGACCAGAGCATTCAGCTGGCGCGTGATCTTGCAAAACAACATGGAGCGATAAGCTGTGGTGCCTATGTAACAGACGATAACCTGAAAGAGACCATTGCCGATCAGATGGGGCTGGCAGCTACGCCGGTAAGCTTTAACCTTACGGGTGGCATTTATGTAAATCAAAATGCAGGTTTTTCTGATTTTCATGTTACCGGCGGTAACCCTGCAGGAAATGCAAGCTTTACAAACCCTGAATATGTGGTGAAGAGATTTACCTGGGTAGGCTTCCGCGAGCCAGCGAAAGCAGCAGTTTAGAACTATCTGTTTGTTAACCATCAAAAGCATAAAAAAGCCAGCACTTTATGAAAGGTGCTGGCTTTTTTAATTTATTTTTTCCATCAGCCTGACTGGAACAGGCTTCAAAAAGTAAAATCCAGCCACAGTGGAAGAATTACTTCTTAGCTGTTTTATTTCCGTTCCAGGGTTACAAAGGCATAAGCATGCGGATTCTGGTGGTCGGCCTGGTATTCTTCCCGTTTTGTTTCCTCCCACTGGCTCATGTCCAGCTCCGGGAAATAGGTGTCGCCTTCAAAGCTGTCTTTGATTTCAGTCAGGTAGATCCTGTCTACCCAGCCATTATCAAGTGCCTGGCGGTAGATTTCTCCTCCACCTAAAATGAAAGCCTCCTGCTGCTGTTGATTCTCTGCCAGCTGCAGTGCTTTCTCCAGGCTGTGGAGTACCAGGCAGTTTTCTTTGAAATAGTCCTGCTGGCGGGTAACAATAATGTTCAGGCGGTTAGGGAGCGGCTTGTTAATGGCTTCGTAGCTCTTGCGGCCCATGATCACGTAATGTCCGCTGGTGGTGTCTTTAAAAAATTTAAGGTCATGGGGCATGTGCCAGATCAGACCATTGTCTTTTCCGATAACGCCATTATCAGCGCGGGCTACTATTATAGAACGTATCATAGTTGAAATCCTCGTAAAAATTCTTCGGTGGTCATGCGTTTTTTTCCTTCCAGCTGCAGCTCTTCAATTGTTATCAGCTCATCGGCAGCTTTGCAGGCCAGCAAGGTTTTGCCATCGCTCACCCACTCTCCGGGGGCTTTATCGGGTGCTGGCTTTCCGGTTAGGCTGGCTTTGTACACCTTCAGTACTTTTCCCTGCAGCTCCGTCCAGGCAGCCGGGTAGGGGCTTAGGCCTCTTATAAAATTATAAAGCTGCTGGGCAGGCTTATGCCAGTCTATCTGGCAGGTTTCCCTGAAGATTTTAGGAGCATGTTTAAGTACTCCGCTTTCCTGCTGTGGCTGGCTGGGGGCCGTATCGGCAGCAATGGCCTGCACCGTCCGCAGCACCAGCCAGGAGCCTTTTTGCATCAGCCGCTCGTAAAGGGTGCCAACGGTATCATCGATCCTGATGGGTTCGCGCTCCTGGAAGATGATGGACCCGGTGTCTATTTCGTGCTTCAGAAAAAAAGTGGTGATGCCTGTTTCGGTTTCGCCATTGATGATGGCCCAGTTAATGGGGGCTGCACCCCGGTATTGCGGCAACAAAGAAGCATGCAGGTTAAATGTGCCTTTCTCCGGCATTGCCCACACCACTTCGGGCAGCATCCGGAATGCAACTACTATCTGCAGGTTGGCCTGCAGGCTGCGCAGCTCCTCCAGAAACTGAGGTGATTTAAGATTGGTGGGTTGTAATATACGCAGGCCCTGGCTTTCGGCATAAGCCTTTACCGGCGATGGTACCACTTTCTGGCCACGCCCCCTGGGTTTGTCTGGTGCAGTGATAACCCCAACGATATTAAAACCCTGCTCTACCAGTATCTGCAAGCTTGGCACGGCAAACTCTGGCGTGCCCATGAAAACAATGCGTAAATCAGCCATAAAAATGATTTAGAGTAAAGCTACCCTCTTTTGCGCAAACGCTCAAGGTATTGCCCTTTTTCAAGGCTAAAGTAAGTGAGCATCATGTCATAGGCCCGGAGGAATCCACAGGGCTGCATGCCCAGCTTTTTTAAAACCCGCTGCGAAGCCTTGTTTTGCGGATGGGTAACCGCTACTACCTTTTGCAAGCCGGCTTTAAAGAAGGAATGATAGAGCAGACCTTCAGCAATTTCAGTTGCATAGCCTTTGCCCTGGGCTTCGGGCTTGAGTTTATAGCCAATCTGCAGGTAAGGGCTGTTTGGCAGGGTAAAGAGCGATGCCGTACCTATGTATTCCTGGCTCCCCTGCAGTACTACTGCCCAAATGCCGGACTGTGGTTCCATTTGGTAGCGCTCAATCAGGTTGTTGAGCCGCTCCCTGCTTTCTGCCGGTGTCCTGGGCCTGCCGGTTATGAAACGCATTACCGTAGGATTGCCCTCCAGTGCCCTGTAAGGCAGCAGGTCTGCCTGTGAGAACTGGCGCACCAGTAACCGTTTTGTCCGGAATACAGGCTTCTTACTGTGCATCAGGATAGAGCAGGTATCTGGTTCGCTTACTTTTATAGCTTTCCAGCTCCGGCTGCCAGCTTGCCCGTATCTGGTTTTCAGTAAGTCCCTGCTTTATTTGCGCTGCCAGCTGATCGGTGCCCGCCAGGGTATTGAAGAATGGCTTTAGAAACTGATCCTTTTCAGGAAACAGTTTATAATAACTGATCACATAACTAAGGTCCAGTTTATCCGGAGGCGTAACATTCCTTAGGTCTGTTCCCCAGCACTGCTTTCCCTCCAGCGGTGGGTTTTTAGCGCCAGGCATAGGCTGGGGCGTATAGGTAAAGCTGCCAAAGCGCTGATCGGGATAGCCAATTACCTGAAAGGGAAAGGGTGTGCCCCGGCCCAGGCTGATGGGCGTACCCTCAAAAAAGCAGAGGCTGGGGTACAGTAAGATGGATTGCTGATTTGGCAGGTTTGGAGAGGGGCGAACAGGCAGTTCGTAGGGTGTGTTGTGGGTGTAGTTCTCCATAGGCACCACCGTAAGATTAGCTTTTCTTTCGCCGGCCAGCCAGCCCTCGCCGTTGATCATCTGGGCCAGTTCTGCCACGGTGAGTCCGTGCACAACGGGTATGGTGTGCATGCCTACAAAAGAGCGGAATTTAGGATTGAGTACTGGTCCGTCGATGATGTGTCCCAGGGGGTTTGGCCGGTCCATTACCACTATTTCCTTGCCTTGTTCGGCAGCTGCTTCCATGGCATAATGCATGGTGCTGATGTAGGTATAGAAACGCGCCCCCACATCCTGTATGTCGAACAGGAGCAGATCTACATCCTGCAGTTGCTCGGGTGTAGGTTTTTTGTTGTTGCCATAAAGAGATACTACCGGTAGGCCGGTGGTAGGATCGGTAGTGCTGGAGACTTTTTCCCCGGCATCGGCAGTGCCCCTGAAACCATGCTCCGGGGCAAATACTTTTTGTACCTTTACGCCCTGCTTCAGCAGCAGGTCTACCAGGTGTACCACTTCGCCATTTGCCTGCGGCACCAGCGAGGTGTGGTTAACAATCAGGCCAACGCGTTTGTCTTTCAGAAAGGGTAAATAAAAATCTGTTCTTTCTGCACCAAGCAGCAAACTTGCCGTTGTAGTTGGTGTAGCAGTTTCTGCAGCTGCGGGTACAGTATCTGTGCGGGGGCTATTTGCAAGGCTTTGCGCAGTGTTATTCTGGCAGGAAGCCAGTGCACTTGCCGGTAATATAAAGATTAGCAGTAGCGCCTGCTGCAGAAAAAACCTGCAAAATTTGCCAAACAATTCTATTTGCTGCATCATTGTGCCTTTTGATATAGTTAACTTATAAAAACCTGCTCGGGCTTGAACCTATCATACTTTATTTCTTCGCGCATCAGCAATGCCAACAAGCGCTCCTTCTCCTCGCTGATACATAAAATAGCAGTGGCGAGTATTGCGCTGGGCCTGGCAGTAATGATTGTGTCGTTTCTGATCCTGAAGGGTTTTCAGCAGACTATTACAGACAAAGTAGTGAGTTTTGGCGGTCATCTGCAAGTAACCCGTTATACATTCGGCAATATGTATGCCGAAAACCCTATCTCCAACAAATTAGATTTTTATCAAAATCCGGAGAAGTTTCCCTACCTGGAGCATGTGCAGCAGTTTGCTTATAAGCCTGGCTTGCTAAAGACCCAGGATGAGGTGCTGGGGGTACTGCTGAAGGGCGTAGGGAAAAGTTTTGACAGGGAAAGGTTTATGCCAAATATGCTGGAGGGTACTTTTCCTAGTATGGCAGATACGGCTGCTTCCACCCAGGTGGTGGTGAGCCAGCGAATTGCAGACCAGCTAAGGCTGGAGGTGGGAAAAGATGTGATCATGTATTTTGTGCAGAATCCGCCCCGATTCAGAAGGCTTAATGTGGTAGGTATTTATGCCACGGGTATGGAAGATTATGATGAATCGCTCATCATCGGAGATATAGACCTGGTACGGCAGCTCAATAACTGGAATGACACCCTCACCGGCGGACTTGAAGTCTATATTAAAGACTTTAATGAAATGGACAAAGCCCAGGAGATGTTGTACGAGCTGACCAACTATAGTTACTATGTTGAAAAGGTAACCGATCGTAATATTCAGATTTTTGAGTGGCTCAACCTGCTTAACCGGAACGTGGTGATATTTCTGGCCCTAATCCTGTTTGTGGCCTGCTTCAATATGGTGTCAATTCTGCTTATCCTGATTATGGAGCGCACCCCCATGATTGGCACCCTTATGGCAATGGGAGCCTCTCATGGTCAGCTACGCCGTATCTTTATCACCAATGGCATGCTGATGGTACTGAAGGGCATCATGTGGGGTAATATCATAGCCATTGGCTTTGGCTTTGTTCAGCAGCAGTTCAGGATTATTCCGCTCGATAAAGACAACTACTATATGGACACGGTTCCCATTCTCTGGGACTGGCCCATCATCATCGGGCTGAATGTACTGATCTTTGTGCTGGTGATGCTCATTCTGCTCATTCCGGCCACTATCATCTCCCGCATTCAGCCGATCAAGGCGATCAAGTTTGACTGATGAAAATGAGTGAATGAGTGAATTAGTGAATGATGGGTCTTCTTGGAATATCAAACATTTAGCAATTACAAAGCAGAACCATAAATGGCTTGTTAGAGCTTAAAATATACCAAACGGCAATATTCACTCATTTACTCAATCACTCATTCACCAACTCCCTCGGCTGGTAGCTTTTGAAGAATGACTTCAGCTTCATGTAAATAATGCCGAAGATGGCTTCTTTAAAGATGTGGCGCGACATTTTACTGACGCCCTTATCGCGGTCGGTGAAAATGATGGGTACCTCTTTGATGCTGAAACCCCACTTCCAGGTGGTGAATTTCATCTCTATCTGAAAGGCATAGCCTACAAATTTAATATTGGCAAGATCTATGGTTTCTAAAACCCTGCGGGTGTAGCACTTAAAGCCGGCGGTGCTGTCGTGGATGGGCAAACCTGTAATGAAACGAACATACAGGGAGGCAAAATACGACATCAGTACCCGCGACATAGGCCAGTTTACCACATTTACGCCTTTAACATAGCGCGATCCAATGGCCATATCATGGCCTTCGCCGGCACAGGCATCGTATAGCCGCAGCAGGTCCATTGGATTATGGCTGAAGTCGGCATCCATTTCAAAAATGTAATTATAACGCCGGTCAAGTGCCCAGCGGAAGCCCATGATATAGGCAGTACCCAGTCCCAGTTTGCCCGGCCGCTGCAGCAGGTATAAGGAATCAGGATACTCCAGCTGAAGCTCCAGTACCCGCTGCGCTGTTCCGTCGGGCGAACCATCATCTATAATAAGAACATGAAAAGCCTTGGGCAGGGTAAATACACGCCTGATCATGGCTTCTATATTCTCGATCTCATTGTAAGTGGGTATGATTACCAGACTATCCGACACGGCACAGAAATAGCTTAGGCTCAAAAATAGCAAAAAGTATGTAGTTTGTTCAATTTTGGCCCCTTTCCGGAAAGTTAATCTAAGTTAAAAGGCTGCTTTGGCACTACACTAGAGGAGAACGTGAGTTTCGCTCTTCTTAGTGCTCTGAACCACAGCTGTTAGCCCACACCTTGCAGATTGTGCACACTTGTAAGGCAAAACCACTCCTTATCAGTGGTTAAACTTTAATAAATCCTGAGTTATGGGATAAATTCACCCGGCACTGTTGCTATATTCCTGTAATACTGGATATCTTTTGCAGATTTTTCATTATTACCAAAATTCCCTTTATGCAGAAAGATATCCGGAAGAGCTGCCTGGCATTGCTAATGTTGTTGTTTTTATCTGTTTCAGTTACGGAAGCGCAGCAGCTCGATATGGCACGCTTCAAAAATATGAAGCCCAGAAACATAGGCCCTGCCGCAACTAGTGGGCGGGTTACGGCCATAGACGCCGTTCATAGTGACCCTAATATTATTTATGCAGGTACCGCCTCCGGTGGCCTCTGGAAAAGTGAAGGAGGTGGCGTTAGCTGGCAACCGATTTTCGATAAAGAAAAAGCAGCATCCATTGGCGCTGTTGCCATTGACCAGACAAACCCACAGGTAATCTGGGTGGGCACCGGCGAGGGCAATCCCCGTAATAGCCAGAGCAATGGTAACGGTGTGTACAAGAGCATCGATGGCGGGCGCAGCTGGCAGCACCTGGGACTGGAGGCTACCAGCAACATTCACCGCATCATTATCAACAGGAACAACCCGGAAGTAGTGTATGTGGCGGCACTGGGCACTGCCTGGGGCGATACCAGTGACAGAGGTGTGTATCGCACCACCGATGGCGGAAAAAGCTGGGAAAAAATTCTCTATGTAAATGAAAGAACAGGGGCTGCCGATCTGGTTGTAGATCCGGCCAACCCCAATAAAATGCTGGTAAACATGTGGGAGTATCGCCGCTGGCCCTGGTACTTCAAATCAGGAGGTCCGGGTTCCGGCCTCTACATGACCCTCGACGGTGGTAATACATGGGTAAAGAAAACAGCAGAAGATGGGCTGCCGGAGGGTGAGCTTGGTAAAATAGGTCTGGCCATTGCCAGGAGCAATCCAAAAATTGTATATGCCCTGGTGGAGTCTAAGAAAAATGCACTTTACCGTTCTGAAGACGGCGGCTTTAGCTGGAAGAAAGTAACAGATAAAAATATAGGTGACCGTCCGTTCTATTATGCCGATCTGGCGGTGGATCCTGAAAATGAGAACAGGCTCTACAACGTATTTTCCAATGTTACAGTAAGTGAGGATGGAGGTAAAACCTTTACAACACTGCTTGGCTGGGACCGCATTCATGGTGACCATCACTTCTGGTGGATACACCCCCAAAACCCCAATTTGATCATCAATGGAAATGATGGTGGTCTGGCTATTTCCAGAGACAGGGGCAAAAGCTGGCGCTATGTCGAAAACCTGCCGGTAACACAGTTTTACCACATTGCAGTAGACATGGATACCCCTTACAATGTAATGGGAGGTACCCAGGATAATGGCACTTTCCGTGGTCCGAGCAAGGTATGGCGTACCAGCGGTATACGCAACAGCTACTGGGAGGAAATTGCCTTTGGTGATGGCTTTGATGTAGTAACCGACCAGGACAACACCCGCTACGGCTACGGCATGTGGCAGGGCGGTAACCTCATGCGCCTGGATTATGAAACGGGTGCTTCCAGGTTTATCAAGCCGGTGCACCCAGATGGTGAATTCCTGCGCTTTAACTGGAATGCAGCCATAGCCCAGGATCCGCATAACCCTAAAACCATATATTATGGCAGCCAGTACCTGCACAAATCATCCGACGAAGGGCGGAGCTGGCAGATTATTTCCCCGGATTTAACCACCAACGACCCAGAAAAACAGAAGCAAAACAGAACAGGAGGCCTTACCTACGATATAACGGGTGCTGAAAACCACACTACCATCATGGCCATTGCACCAAGCAGCCTGAAACAGGGTGTGATCTGGGTGGGTACCGACGATGGCAATATTCAGCTCACACAGGATGGCGGTAAAAGCTGGAAGAATGTTGCAGGTAATATTAAGGGCTATCCCAAAGGAGCCTGGGTGCCGCAGATCACTGCATCGAAGCACAGGGAAGGAGAAGCTTTTGTGGTGGTAAACGACTACCGCAGAAACAACCTGGCCCCTTACCTCTACCATACCACCGATTATGGTAAAAGCTGGAAAAACCTGGTAAGTGCAGCAAAAGTAAATGGCTACACTTTAAGCTTTATACAGGATACCGTGGAGCCAAAGCTGATGTTTTTAGGTACAGAAGGTGGTTTATATGTAAGTGTAGATGCCGGTGCCAGCTGGGCACAATGGACGGCTGGTTATCCCAATGTTTCTACCATGGACATGGTGATTCATCCGCGGGAGCATGATCTGGCTATTGCTACCTTTGGCCGGTCTATGTGGATACTGGATGATATCCGTCCGCTTAGGGAAATTGCACAGCAGGGTACTAAGGTGCTGGATGAGGCGGTACACGTATACCCTATTCCGGATGCATACCTGGTGAGCTACCGCGAAGCAGGCGGCACCCGCTTTCATGGCGATGCCATGTACCAGGGTGAGAACCAGCCCTTTGGTGCCCAGGTAACATTCTCTGTAAAAGAGCTGCAATCAGCTGCCAAAAAAGATACCCTTTACATAGAGGTATCAGATGCTGCCGGTAAGGTAATCCGCCACATGCAGGTAAAGACAGAGCCGGGCATGAACCGGTTCTTCTGGTCGCTGGAGCATGATGCCATCCAGATGCCGGGTGCGCCTAAACGAAAAGAAAATCAGCCACTGGAAGCGGCCAGGTTGGTAAGACCGGGCGAGTATACAGTAAAGGTGATCAACGGCGATGCTGTTGCAAGCAGCAAGGTACAGGTTAAGGCAGATCCTCGCCTTGAGCTGGATGCTGAAAGTCTGCAGCAAACCTATGCCCTGCTGGATGAATTCTCTAATTATGTACAAGGAGTAACCCAGGCAGTAACCAACCTGCAGGAAGCCAAGGAAAGTGTGGATGCAGTGGTAGAGAAGCTGGAAGGCCAGGAAAAAACAGCCATGCAGCTGCAGGGAGAGCTTATGAAAAAGCAGTTAGACCAGCTGCTGCAAAAGGTAATCCCTGCAGAGGATGTACAGGGTATTTTTGAAGATCCTGCTCTGCTTAGTGTAAAAATAGGAGAGGCATCCAGCTACTTCAACTCACCTTTTGGATCGGTGAGTGGTGTGTTTGCCAAGCCTACCCCTGTAACAGGTGCTCCAACTGAAGGACAAAAAATGGTAGTGGCTCATCTGGGCAGGGAAGTACAGGCCTATTTGCAGGAAGTAAATAATTTCTTCCAGAACGACTGGAACAATTTTGTGAAGCAAACAGAGCAGATTACCATTACCAGAAAATACGAACCTATCGGGTTATAATAAACTGTTCAGGTTTTGGAATGAAAAAGGGAATGGCTGCTAAAGCCCATTCCCTTTTTTATCTGTTGTTTCTAGACGCTATCTTCTGTTTCTGCCGCCAAACCTAGCCTGCAGGCCAATGGAAGGAATAATGGTTACGCCAGATAAACTGTACTCTCTACCCTCAAGCAGCCGGTAGGTACCGTAATCCTGGTAGTAAAGGGTAAGTGCAGGCAGTATATAAATAAATTTTAACCCGATGCGCGCATTGATAAATGCACCGAAAGAGGAGAAATTGTTGCTTTCTGAAAGACTTTCGATTCTTTCAACTCGGTTACCCCCCACACGCCTGAAAACCCTTCCCGGTTCAAAACCATAATTAATGAACGTATGGTTATAAACAACACCAAAGGCAATGCTGCCAATTTGTTCTTCAGGGCCAAAAGATTTACTGAAGATAAGCGGTACTACCAGGTCGCGCCGGGTAGCACTAAATTTTAACAGGTTATTGATCCTTCTGAGGTAAAACTGGTCACCAATGTTAAGGCTCTGGCCGGAATACTGGAGCCCAATGCTGCCATACAATCCTTCGGCTCCGGGGTTTTCAGGTGTTCCGGTAGAACCCATAAACTGGTACATGCCATCTATTACATGTGCGCCAGAAGCATATTTGTAGCCGGCATCGAAGCGGGGGGCAATGCCATACCTTACATAAACATCAAAAGCAGGACCTACAGGGTCTACGGCATAGGCAGTAAGCGCCTGTGCAAAAACATCAATTTGTTCATCGAAAAAAACAGAGTCTCTGTTAACAACTGCATCTACTGTGGCTCTAGCAATATCATCCAGCTGGCTTAAGGGTTCTGTGGCTATGTTACCACCATAATTAAATCCTACTTTAAATTGTCCGGGAGTTGTTACTTTTCCGGAATTAATGATCGATCTGGGAGCCGTGCAACTGGCAAGGAGAAGGCAAAGTGCAGGAATGCAGCACCATTTGTTCAGCATTTTTGAAAAAGGCATTATTGCAACTGGGTTAGTCTTTTAAAAAATGTTTTTTGTGTTTCAGGATCAAAAAGTCTGGGTTACTTTAGCAAATTTAGCAACCGTATCCAAAGCCCAATCAGCTCGTATACTGGTATATTAACTTTTTTATCTTCTGTAGATATTATAGCTATGCGTTATACACTTTTGTTTTTAGGCATGCTGATTAATTTATATGCGTTTGGTCAGCCCACTCCGGAAAAAAGTTATTTTGACAGATACGTACACCCGCATAAGAGCAATTTTAGTGCCCAGATTAATGTAGGCTTTACAGCGCTCGATGGTAATACCTGTACCATGGCAGAGTGGGAAGACCAAAATTATTTTTTGAACCCGCACGTTTCCCTGGGGGTAGGCTACCAGCTAACGCAATACATTAATCTGTTAGCCAGGACAAGCTATTATCGTATGAGCTGTACTTCGCCCACAGATTTAGGTGGAGGAGGCATGGCCAGCAATAATTTCGGAGGATTTCTGGCAGTCAAACACAGCCTCTTTCCAGTCAGTGAATTTGATGAGCTTACCATGAACTGGAATTTTTATGCACTTGCCGGAGCAGGCTTGCTTTACATTGACCCAAGAAATTCAGATTCCGGTGAAGGGTTTTCCGGTAATCCCGATTTTAGTAAAACAGCATTTGTAGCACCACTTGGCCTGGGGGCTGAATACAGGCTTAGCAGTTTTTTTAAGATGGGACTGGAACTTGCCTACTACCTGACCGGAACTGATTATTTAGATGCCGGTGTGGCAAAGGCTTTTAGTAACAGGCTAAATGACAACTTTATCACCATGGGGGTAAATGTAACCTATCGCATTCCGCGTAAAACTTTTAACTACAGAAATTTCCTGAAGCTCAGAGACAGGCCTGGTGCCGAAGAATAAATAACCCTCCGGTACATTTCATTCACATGCACTTAAAGCACTTGCAAAAAAAGAAGAGCCCTATTAATTTAATGGGGCTCTTCTTTTGTCTTTGCTTAGTTATTTTTTGCCGTAGCCTAGTATCTGCATCATGCTCTCGCTATCCTGTTCAGTAGAGAAAACCTGGTGGGTGATCCTGCCATTCTCATCTCTGTCGATTACAATATGCTGCGGAGCAGGAATCAGGCAGTGCTGAACGCCACCGTAGCCACCCAGCGTTTCCTGGTAGGCCCCGGTATGGAACATACCCATGTAGAGCATCTGGCCTTCTTCAATTTTAGGAAGGTATACTTCGGAAGTATGTGCCTCAGAAGCATAGAAATCCTGGCTGTCGCAGGTAAGCCCGCCAAGGTTTACCTTCTGGAAGCGGTTGTTCCAATGATTGATGGCAAGCATCAGAAACTTCTGGTTCAAGCCCCATACATCGGGCAGCTGGGTAATAAAAGAGCCATCGATCATGTACCAAAGCTCCTTATCGTTCTGCAGTTTCTGGCCCAGCACCGAGTAAATGGTAGCACCGCTTTCGCCTACGGTATAGCTGCCAAATTCAGTGATGATGTGCGGTTCCGGTACGTCATTTTCCCGGCACATTTCCTTGATGTTCATCACGATCTGATCGATCATGTACTCATAATTGTAGTCGAAATGCAGCGATGTTTTGATGGGGAAGCCACCGCCTATATCGATGGTATCCAGGTCAGGACAGATCTTGCGCAGATCACAATACATCTGTACAAACTTACTTAGTTCACTCCAGTAGTAAACAGTATCCTTGATACCGGTATTGATAAAGTAGTGAAGCATTTTCAGCTTGGCTTTAGGGCTCTGGCTGATCACTTCTTTATAAAAGTTGATTACATCGTTGTACCGAATACCCAGTCGGGAGGTATAAAAGTCAAAATTTGGCTCTTCATCTGCAGCCACGCGTATGCCTACTTTATAGGGAACGTTCACCCATTTCTCGAGGTACTGGAACTCCATCATATTGTCCAGCACCGGGATGCAATTATGGAATCCTTCGTTCAAAAAGTCAGAAATATGCTTGCTGTAGCGGTCTCTTTTATAGCCATTACAGACAATTAATGTATCTTTGTTAATCTTCCCTCTTTCATATAGCCTTTTAATAATGGGCATATCGAAGGCCGAAGAAGTCTCCAGATGGATGTCGTTCTTTAACGCTTCTTCTACCACAAAACTGAAATGGGAAGATTTGGTACAATAGCAATAAGTGTATTGCCCTTTATAATTATGCTTTTCAATTGCCTTGGCAAACAGTTGCTTAGCCTGCTGAATGTTCCTCCCGATTTTGGGTAGGTAGGTAAGCTTCATGGGTGTACCATATTGCTCTATGATGGGCATTAAAGGCACATCGTTGAAAATCAACTCTCCGTTTTCAACGCGAAATTCTTCTGTTGGAAAGTAAAATGTCTGATGAATTAGGTCAGCGTAGCTTCTCATTCTCCTGGTTTCGTGCGGTAATTAAGTTTACGTCCTAAAATTTGAATAAATAACTGGCTAATACAATATGGAAAGGATAAAATTCATAGAGGTAGCTTCTGAGTTAGGAGCTGGCACACGCGGTGCCAGTCTTGGTATAGGAGCTTTAAAAGCTGCTTCCCTTGCCAAAGGATCCGATTTCTTTAAAAAATATCCATGCCTGGCCGTTCCCACGCTCAATGAACAGTTATTTGAAGATATATTACACCCTTACGCAAAACGCATCCCGCAGGTTAGACAAATACTGGAGCACACCGCTGGTGCCGTAAAAAACACACTTGCAGAAGGTTGTTTTCCCGTTGTGCTGGCCGGCGATCACTCTACGGCAGCTGGTACCATTGCAGGCATAAAGATGCAGATGCCCCATAAACGCATCGGGGTGATCTGGATAGATGCTCATGCCGACCTGCATACGCCCTATACCACCCCCTCTGGTAATGTTCACGGCATGCCGTTATCTGTTGTAACCGGCATCGATAATAAAGAATGCCAGGTAAATTATCCACAGACTGAAACAGTAGAAGAGTGGAATAAATGCAAAAATATTGGTGTGGAGGGTGCTAAAATAGATCCTTCGGATATTGTATTTATTGGCATGCGCTCCTTCGAGGAGCCCGAGAAGGCAATTATTAACCGCCATGGTATCCGCAACTTTTCAGTTGAGGAGGTGCGGACTAAAGGTGTAGCAGCGGTCGTAGGCGAGATAATGGAGGTATTAAATAATTGTGATGCCATCTACATATCTTTTGATGTAGATAGCCTGGATCCTGAAATAAGTACCGGCACCGGAACACCGGTACCTCAGGGACTAACGGCAGAAGAGGGCAGAGCGCTGAACCATTCTCTGATCATGCAGCCAAAAGTAGTTTGCTGGGAGATGGTAGAGATAAATCCAACACTGGATAACCTGAACAAAATGGCCGTAACTGCCTTTGAAATAATGGAGCACGCTATAAACGCCCGTGCCTCTAACGGAAAACTGGTAGACGTAGCGTTATAAGAGTTATAAAAGGATATAAATTACAGAATAGGGGTGGGGCGAGGTTCCACCCTTTTTCATTATTTTTGCCCGTTACCCAAAAAGCTTAGCTTTTCACCAATGAATATTGAACAGGAACTTATCAGCAGCATACAAAAGGCTTTTACAGCACTTTATCAGCATACACCAGATCTCCAGGAGCTAAAACTTCAGCCAACCCGCAAAGAATTTGAAGGTACTTACACCTTTGTAACCTTTCCCTATGCGCGCATAAGCAAAAAAGGCCCGGAGCAAACCGGCCAGGAGCTGGGGCAGTACCTGCAGCAGCAAAGTGGTCTGGTCAGTGGCTTTAATGTGGTAAAAGGCTTTCTGAACCTGGAGATTGCGGATAGGGCATGGCTGCAGCTTTTTGCTACCATAGCCGGAGAGGAGACCTGGGGCCAGCATGCACCCAATGGCAAAAAGGTAGTGGTGGAATACAGCTCCCCCAACACCAATAAGCCCCTGCACCTGGGGCACCTGCGGAATAACTTCCTGGGCTATTCCGTTTCGCAGATCCTGAAAGCAGCCGGTTACGGGGTAAGCATGGTGAATCTTGTAAACGACCGGGGCATCCACATCTGTAAATCAATGCTGGCCTACCAGAAATGGGGGCAGGGAGAAACACCCGAAAGCAGCGGCATTAAAGGAGATCACCTGGTTGGTAAATATTATGTGGAGTTCGATAAGCACTACCGCACACAAATAGAAGAACTGGTAGCCCAGGGCGTAGAGAAGGAAGAAGCCAAAACCAAAGCAGCTTTGCTGCAGGAGGCACAGGAAATGCTGCGCCAGTGGGAAGCCGGCGATCCTCAGGTAGTAGACCTCTGGAAAACCATGAATGCCTGGGTATACAAAGGCTTTGAGCAGACCTACCAGAAAATAGGCGTGGAGTTCGATAAATTTTACCACGAGTCTGACACCTATTTGCTGGGCAAAGACATTGTAGAGGAAGGGCTGGAAAAAGGTATTTTCTTTAAGAAAGAGAATGGCTCCGTGTGGATTGACCTGAGCAGCGACGGCCTGGACGAAAAACTGGTGCTGCGTTCCGATGGCACCTCTGTTTACATTACACAGGATATGGGAACTGCCGATCTTAAGTACAAAGAGTTTGGCATGGATAAATCGATTGTGGTGGTAGGAAATGAGCAGGATTACCACTTTAAGGTGCTGTTTCTGATCATGGAAAAGCTTGGCAGGCCTTATGCGCCCGGCAACTACCACCTTAGCTACGGCATGGTGGATTTGCCCAGCGGTAAAATGAAAAGCCGCGAAGGTACTGTAGTAGATGCTGACGACCTTGTGCAGGAAATGGAAGATACTGCCGAAAACTATACCCGTGAGCTGGGCAAAGTAGAAGGCATGGAGCCGGAAGAAGCCAAAAAGCTTTTTGCCATGCTGGCACTTGGTGCGCTTAAATACTACCTGCTGCGGGTAGACCCTAAAAAGCGCATGATGTTCGATCCGCAGGAGTCCATTGACTTTCAGGGGAACACAGGACCGTTCATACAGTACACGCATGCACGGATCTCCTCCCTGTTGCGCCGGGCAGAGGAAATGGATATAGACTATAAAGCGCTGGAAATCAATAAGCAGGAGGCAATACACGCAACGGAGCGTGAGGTAATTTACCAGCTAAGCCTGTACACAGAAAAGGTACGGGTGGCAGGAGAAGAATATGCGCCCTCCATCATTGCCCAGTATGCCTACGACCTGGCAAAAGAATTTAACCGCTTCTATACAGAGGTTTCGGTGTTTAATGCAGAAGACGAGCAGCTGAGAGATTTCCGGATCGCCCTTTCGGCCGCTGTGGCCCGCACCCTAAGGCACAGTACCAGCCTGCTGGGCATAGAAGTGCCGGAGCGCATGTAATTTAAAAGCAGATATTTAGTCCGGGAATGCATATATGATAAAGATGAACACTTTTTACTTGCTGCTGTTGCTCTTTGCTGGTGCTGCCTGTTCGCAAACCGGCAAACAAATTGAAACCAGTAAGGATGCTGCTGCCGATCAGCAGGAACAAACTAACAATGCTATGGCAAAGAATTTTTATGATTTCAAAATGAACTCCCTAAGTGGTGAGGAAATTGATTTTTCGCGTTTTAAAGGCAAAAAAGTGCTGGTGGTAAATACCGCTTCCGAATGCGGCTACACACCACAATTTAAAGACCTGCAAAGCCTGCACGAGCAGCATGGCAACAAGGTAGTGGTGCTGGGCTTTCCTGCTAATAACTTTGGCGGACAGGAGCCAGGCTCCAGTGAGCAGATCGCCGCTTTCTGCCAGAAGAACTATGGGGTAAGCTTTCCCATGTTCGAAAAAATATCAGTGGTAGGATCAGATCAGCATCCGCTTTACCAGTGGCTGAAGGAGCAGTCTGGCGAAGAGCCCAAGTGGAACTTTTCCAAATATCTGTTGGATGAAAATGGTAAAGTAATTGGCTTCTATCCCAGCGGCGTCAACCCGATGGATGATCCGATCATCTCACAATTATAGATTAGTTTAATCATCATTCCTGTGGTTAGCTGGCAGGGCTATTCTGACAGTCTTGCCGCAGGGCTTGTTTTATACCTACATGAGTAGCTCCGCATCAGCCTGGGTATCGGCGGCTCGTCCACGAACTTTACCACTGGCACTTTCCAGTATATGGTTAGGTAGTTTTCTGGCTGCCTATTATGGAGCCTTTAACTGGGATGTGGTGGTGTGGGCATCTGTTACTACTATTTTCCTGCAGGTGCTTTCCAACCTGGCTAACGATTACGGCGATAGTATTCATGGTGCAGACAGTGCTCAGCGACAGGGTCCTCAGCGGGCTGTACAGGCTGGCTTGATTACTCCCAGAGCCATGCGTACCGCTATGATTGTGGCAGGCCTGCTCTCTTTGTGCAGCGGACTCTATCTGCTTTATGTTTCGGTGGGCTTTGTAATGGAGGTATTCTTTTTCTTTCTGGGCCTGGGTCTGTTGGCTATTGCAGCAGCTATTACCTATACCTCCGGTAGCAGACCATATGGTTATGCAGGGCTGGGAGATATCAGTGTATTTATTTTCTTTGGCCTGGTGGGGGTGCTGGGTACTTTTTACCTGCATGCCGGCTGGCTCACCTGGGAACTCCTCCTGCCTGCTGCCAGCAGCGGGCTGTATTCTGCCGGTGTTCTTAATGTAAATAATATCAGGGATATTGAATCAGACAGGCTGGCCGGCAAATTTTCCATTCCGGTAAGAATAGGCAGAGAGAAAGCTGTAAGCTACCATGCTTTTTTACTAATAGCAGGTTTTTTAGCAGCCCTGGCCTTTGTGTTGCTCGAGTATCGTTCTCCCTGGCAGTTTCTTTTTGTAATAAGTTTGCCCCTGTTTATTGTAAATTTAAGGGCTGTATTCCGCAACAAAGAAGCATCGGCACTGGATCCATATCTTAAACAACTGGCTTTAAGCACGCTGTTTTTTGTACTCCTGTTTGGTATAGGCCATCTTTTAGCCCACTAGTACTCCGGTTTTTTTGCAGCAGGTTTAACAGATTATTTTCAATAGAATTTTATCCTGTACCAACAATACCATCAGCCAGGCTATTTATATAGTACAAACTGTCTGCTCTTTACATAACATATTAACAATGGCAAAGAATAAAAACCGTACGGGTGTTGTCTACTCCACCAATCCTGATTTTGCTTACCAGCAGGAGGGAGGCGGGCAACAGGAAACCCTGCCGCCACAGCAGCAAAACCTAAAGATAATGCTCGACAGGTTCAAGGGTGGTAAACAGGCTACCGTAATCACTGGTTTTGTGGGTAAAGACGATGATCTGCAGGACCTGGCAAAAACCCTGAAGAACAAATGTGGGGTGGGTGGCTCAGCAAAAGAAGGAGAAATCATCATTCAGGGCGACAACCGCGATAAGGTGCTGGGCCTGCTACAGCAAATGAACTACAAGGCCAAAAAAGCGGGCGGCTGATAAGAGCAGCAAGAGTCTGAATAGCTCCATTCAGATCAGTAGTTAATGTGCGTTTATCTTAAACCTTGTATTGCTTTCCGGGTTAAATGATAAACAATTTGTAAAAGTATTACCATGGATTATTTACACCTCGATAGAAAGAAAGTAGATATAGTAGCCCAACACATGAATGAGCTTCTGGCTTCCTACCAGCTGCATTATCAGAAATTACGCAACTTTCACTGGAACCTCAGGAGTCAGGATTTTTTTGTGCTGCATGAAAAATTCGAACAGTTTTACACAGATGCGAATACTAAGATAGATGATATCGCAGAACGCATCTTAACCCTGCGGGTAAAGCCGATCAGCCAGCTCTCGGAATACCTGAAAATTTCGCAGATCAAGGAAATTTCAGGCAACCTGGACGAAACAGAAATGGTACAGGAGATCCTGAACGACTTCTCCACACTTATCAGGCTGGGTCGCAATGTTACAAAAGCAGCGGCAGAGGCAGAAGATGAAGGTACCATCGACATGCTGGGGAGCTACATTGGCGATCTGGAGAAAAACTGCTGGATGCTTTCTTCCTATCTGGAAAAGAACAAGCCAAAAAAGGTGGGCATGAATAGCAGCGATGACAACACTGCTTTGAATACAGAAAAGAAGTCTAAAGCTAAAGTATAGACCTTTGTGCATCCGCCGGCAGGCGGATGCTTTTTTTCTTGCACATTCCAAAAACTTAGTTATTTTTGCCGGACATGATCGCTTTGCTACATCATCATCATTGTCATTTTTTAACTGCTCCCCATCATTGGCAGGCAGTGCACCACCATCATGCCTGAACCAGGCGCTCCAGGCAAAGCCTTTCCTTTTTTTCTTCTTTCTTTTAGCAATCTTCTTCCAAGCAGGCTCAACAGGCCTTCCGGCATATTATGGAAAAATTACGTATAGCCATTCAGAAAAGTGGCAGGTTAAGTGAAGACTCGCTCAACCTCATAAAAGAGTGTGGCATTAAAGTGAACAATGGCATGCGCACCCTAAAAAGCGAGGCAGCCAATTTTCCCATTGAATTTCTCTTTTTGCGCGATGATGATATACCAGGTTATGTAGAAGACGGGGTAGCTGATCTGGGTATAGTGGGAGAAAACGTATGGTACGAAACCGGCAGGCAGGTAGAAGTGGCTAAAAAACTTGGCTTTTCCAAATGCCGCCTTTCGCTGGCCGTGCCAAAGCACATAGAATATAATAGTGTACAGGACTTACAGGGAGGGAATATCGCTACCTCCTACCCAAAAATACTGGCAGATTATCTGCAGGAGCAGGGCGTAAAAGCCAACATCCACGTAATCAGTGGTTCTGTTGAAATTGCCCCGAGCATAGGCCTGGCTGATGCCATATGCGATATTGTAAGCTCTGGCAGTACCCTTTTCATGAATGGCCTGAAAGAAGTGGAATCCATTTATAAATCAGAAGCGGTACTGATCAGAAACAGGCAACTATCGCAGGAAAAGCAACAATTACTGGATAAACTGTTGTTTCGGATCAACGCTGTGCAAAAAGGGCAGAAAAATAAGTATATTCTGCTGAATGCTCCGGAGGCAGCGCTGCAAAACATTATTAACATACTACCGGGAATGCGTAGCCCAACGGTGCTGCCGCTGGCAGAAAAAGGATGGAATTCTGTTCATTCGGTAATACAGGAAGATGAATTCTGGGAGGTGATTGACCAGCTGAAAGAAGCCGGCGCCGAAGGGATTCTGGTGGTTCCTATTGAAAAAATGATATTATAATTTCAACTTCAAGCTAAAGCCATTAACCGCCAAGGGTCTTATGGAAATTGTAAAAAATCCGCCAAGAGAAGATTGGGCTAAATACCAGCAGCGCCCGAGCGTAAAGCTTAAAAAAGTGCGCAAGATTGTAAAGCCAATCATGGAAAAGGTGAAACGTAATGGCGACAATGCCCTCATCAAATTTGCGCTGGAATTTGACCTGGTGCATCTGGAAAGTCTTGCAGTTACCCCTGAAGAGTTAAAAGCTTCAGCAGCAGAAGTAGATGAAGATCTTAAAAGCGCCATTGAACAAGCCATCATCAACATCGATAAATTCCACAGGGCACAGCTACAGGAGCCACTGGTGGTAGAAACACAGCCCGGTGTGCGCTGTATTCGTAAAAGTGTGCCCATTGAGAGGGTAGGCCTGTACATTCCCGGAGGTACTGCCCCGCTTTTCTCTACTGTATTAATGCTGGGCGTACCCGCACGTATTGCAGGCTGTAAAGAATTGGTTTTGTGTACACCTCCTAACCGTAGCGGTCAGGTGCATCCGGCCATTTTATATACAGCAAACCTGCTGGGAATCACTAAGATTTATAAAACAGGTGGCGCACAGGCCATTGCTGCCATGATGTATGGCACAGAAACGATCCCTAAGGTCGATAAGATTTTTGGACCAGGGAACCAGTATGTAACAGCTGCCAAGCTGGTTGCCGCGCAAAAGGGTATTGCCATCGACATGCCTGCAGGCCCTTCTGAAGTAGCAATACTTGCCGATGCAACTGCAAACCCAGCCTTTATTGCTGCAGATCTACTCTCCCAGGCCGAGCACGGAGCCGATAGTCAGGCCATGCTTGTAACTGCTGATCCCCTGCTGGCCGAAGCCGTTAATTTAGAGCTTGAAAAGCAGCTGAAAGAACTTCCCAGAAAGGAAATGGCCACTGCTGCACTGGCAAACAGCAAGCTGATTATTCTGAAAAAACTGGAAGATGCAGTGGACTTCCTGAATGAATATGCCGCCGAACACCTGATATTGGCAGTGGAAAATGCAGCAGAGGTGGCAGACATGGTGGGAAATGCGGGCTCTGTTTTTATGGGCCATCTTACCCCGGAATCTGCAGGCGACTATGCCTCCGGTACCAACCATACCCTGCCTACCAGTGGTTTTGCCAGGGCTTACAGCGGGGTATCATTAGATAGCTTTGTGAAGAAAATTACTTTTCAGGAGCTTAGCGCAGAGGGCCTGAGGCGCCTTGGCCCCGTTGTGCAGGTAATGGCAGAGGCCGAGCACCTGCACGCTCACGCATATGCTGTTACCGTACGTTTAAATACCCTCAAAGAAAATGTTTAGTCTACAGAAACTTTTGCGCCCACACCTGCTGGAGCTTTCACCCTATTCATCTGCACGGGATGAGTTTTCTGGAAAAGCCAATGTGTTTCTGGATGCCAATGAGAATAGTTTTGGTTCTGCCACTGCCGATAATTTTAACCGCTATCCCGATCCGCACCAGCGCCGGGTAAAGCGCATGCTGGCCCGCCTCAAAGAGGTGCCTGCCGATCAGATATTCCTGGGCAATGGCTCCGACGAACCCATTGACCTGCTCATCCGCGCCTTTTGCAGGCCTGGCGAAGACCATATCATCATACTGCCGCCTACGTATGGCATGTACAGCGTTAGTGCAAACATTAATGCAGTAGAGGTAAGAGAGGTGCTGCTCCGCCCTGATTTTAGCCTGGATGCCAGTGCAGTGCTGCAGCAGGCCAATGCCAACAGCAAAATATTGTTTATCTGCTCACCCAACAACCCAACTGCTAACCTGATGGAAAAAGCTGCCGTTGAGCAGATTCTGAAGGATTTTACGGGATTGGTAGTGGTAGATGAGGCCTATATTGATTACTGTAAGGAAGATTCCTGGACCTGCAGACTGGAAGAGTTTCCTAACCTGGTGGTGTTGCAAACCTTCAGCAAAGCCTGGGGCCTGGCTGCCCTGCGCCTGGGCATGGCATTTGCCTCAAGAGAACTGATTGATATCCTGAATAAGATCAAGCCCCCCTATAACATCAGTCTGCTGACTCAGGAGCATGCCCTTAGGGCCATCACAAACCGCGATAAAATGAAACGCCAGGTTTCACTCACCCTCTATGAGCGCGGGCAGCTGGCAAAAGGGCTCACAGGGCTTTCTGTGGTAGAAAAGGTGTATCCCAGCGATGCTAATTTTTTGCTTGTTAAAGTACAGGAAGCACGAGCTATGTACCAGTTCCTGCTGGATAAAGGGATTGTGGTACGCGATCGCTCACGGGTACAGCTGTGCGAAGAATGCCTCCGCATTACCATAGGAACTCCAGACGAGAACGAACAGCTCCTGGAGGCGATGGCGACCTTTCCTGAAAAGCTAAAACAGCAGGCATAATTAAAAAGGTATTGGCTGCATATCTGCAACGCAAAACCCCATACCTCATACCCAACTACAACCATGAAAAAAAAGGCTTTATTCATAGATCGTGACGGCACTATTATCGCAGAGCCGCCTCAGGATTTTCAGGTAGATTCACTGGAAAAACTGGAATTCCTGCCCGGTGCCATTGGTGCCTTACGCCAGTTGCGGGAATTAACTGATTACAGCTTTGTAATGGTTACCAACCAGGATGGTTTGGGAACGGATAGTTTTCCTGAAGATACATTTTGGCCTGCCCACAATAAAATGCTTAAAACACTGGCGGGCGAAGGAGTTGTTTTTGATGATATTCTGATAGACCGCAGCTTTGAACGTGAAGGCCTGGAAACACGCAAACCAGGTATTGGCATGATGAGGCAGTACCTGAACGAGGAATGGGATCTGGCAAACTCTTATGTGATTGGAGACAGAAAAACAGATGTGCAGCTGGCTAAAAATCTGGGTACCAAGGCAATATTCATCGGAACGGAGCCTGCAGAGGGTGCAGAACTTAGCAGCATCAGCTGGAAAGAAATTACCCATCACCTCCTGCTGCCCCTGCGCAAGGCCAGTGTGGTGCGGAATACCCGCGAAACCCAGATTAACCTGCAGCTCACCCTGGACGAGCAGGGGAAAAGTGATATAAAGACCGGGCTTCATTTCTTTGATCACATGCTGGACCAGCTCGCCAGGCATAGCGGCATCAGCATTTATTTGCGTGTAAACGGAGATCTGGAGGTAGATGAGCACCACACCATAGAAGATACTGCCATAGCCCTGGGGGAGGCATTTGCCAAAGCCCTGTTTGATAAGCGGGGAATGGAGCGTTACGGATTTTCCCTGGTGATGGACGATGCCCTGGCGCAGGTGGCACTTGATTTTGGGGGACGCCCATGGCTGGTATGGGAGGCAGATTTTAAGCGCGAAAAAGTAGGAGATGTGCCAACAGAAATGTTTTATCATTTCTTTAAATCATTTACCGACGGCGCCCGCTGCAACCTCAATATTAAATGCGAAGGGCAGAACGAACATCATAAAATAGAAGCCATCTTTAAAGGACTGGCCCGCTCCATACGGATGGCAGTAAAGCGTGATGTGAACAGCCTCCACAATTTACCCAGCACAAAAGGGATGTTGTAGGGGAAATAGTAAATATTCTGTATTGCTTAAACCAGATTTACCCATTTGTCCGTTTTTCTATAAAAGCAAATTATGAGCACCAAAACATTAGGATTCGGATCAATACTTTCGCTGTTAGCCGTTGCAGGCTTTTCTTATTTTGCCAGCGCACAAACTAACCCACAAACTCCCCAGCCGGCGAATGCAAACCAGAGTGTACTGGAGGTACAGGGGCAGGGCCGTATGCGGGTGCAGCCAGACCAGACACTGGTGATGATTCAGGTGCAAAACACCAATACAGAAGCTGGCCGTTCCGTGCAGGTGGTGACCGAGCGGGTAGAGCAACTCCTGAAAAAGCTGCAGGAGGCAGGCTTCCGGAAAGATGAAATTAAAACCAGCCAGTTCTACCTGAATGAAAATAATGAGTGGCGCGATGGACGTATGTTCCGCAATGGTTATACCGCCAGCCAGACCATGGAAGTGCGCTTTGCCTTAGACCAGCAGCGCATGACCAAGCTCACCAACGTATTTGCGGGCACACAGGAGGGGGTAACCTTTCAGTTTTCATTTGGTCTGTCGGATAAGCTACAGCAGCAGGTAAAAGAAGAACTGATCAGAAAAGCTATACAGGATGCACGCGAAAAAGCATCTGTCATTGCCCGTTCTGCCAATATCAGGTTGGGTGCCATACGCAAGATCGATTATACTCAGCAAACCAACAGACCTTACGAGATGGCAGAAGCCAGATCAGCAAATATGATGGTACAAAAGCAAAGTGCTGATTTCCCGCAAACTGACATTCAGGACATAGAGATGACAGACCAGATCATGGTTATATGGAGTCTGGAACCGTAAAATTTTCAGCTCCTGATAAAAAAAAGCCCCCCGGCAATTGCCAGGGGGCTTTCCATTTTCACATTCAACCTTTACTCACTTTCCTCATCCATCAGTTCTTTAATATTTTATGGGGCGGAATGCCCTCTCTCATTTAATGGGTATGTACAATTACCACGGTGCGTTTGGGTAAGTTTGCCTGGGGCCTTCTTTTAGCATATACATCCTCATGATGGCTGTGCTGCCTGCTTCTGCTATCGTAGTGGCAACAGTGTTTATCATGCTTATTCTTCTTATGCTCATGTTTGTGCCGGTAACCATGGGCTGGAGGTCCGCCCTTTTTATGGTGATAGTCGCTGTGGTGGTGGTCATTAACCCTGTGTTGAGCATAGGCACTGCTACTTTCTGAAAAAAGGAGTGCTACCAGCACAAAAAGGCCGGCCACACCAATCTTAAGTAATTTTTTCATGTCGAGAAGAGTTATTTCAGAAGAGTAAAACCAAACTCCGTGCCAGATTTTGAGCAATAGTTTGCAGCCTGTTGATTATTGCCAAAACTTAGCTGCTGCATGCTTGGCAATAAACCAACCGAAACCCTATTTTTGTAAACATGCAAGAGCAAATCCTCATTCTCGATTTCGGCTCGCAATACACCCAGCTGATTGCCCGCAGGGTGCGCGAACTAAACGTTTACTGCGAAATCCATCCATTTACCGATGCCCCGGAACTTACGCCCGATATCAAAGGGATCATTTTAAGTGGCAGCCCCTGTTCTGTAAACCAGGGCAACGCTCCAGATCTGGACCTAAGCCCTTACCGCGGCCAGGTACCCATTCTTGGTGTATGCTATGGCGCACAGCTGATGGTGCACAAAAGCGGTGGCTATGTAGAGCCCTCTAATGTGCGGGAGTACGGCCGTGCCCATTTGAATATGGTAAACGATAAGATCGATTTGCTCAAAGAAATTACAGTTAACTCACAGGTGTGGATGTCGCATGGCGATACCATTCAGCGCCTGCCTGACGAGTTTGAGTTGATTGCCAGCACTCCCTCCGTACAGGTTGCTGCCTATAAATTAAAGGGAGAGCCTACCTACGGTATTCAGTTTCATCCGGAGGTAACCCATTCACTGGAGGGTAAAACTGTTCTGCGCAATTTTGTGGTGCACATATGCGATTGTAATCAGGACTGGACACCCCGTACTTTCATAGAAGAAACGGTAGAAAGCCTTCGTCAGCAACTGGGTAACGATAAGGTAGTGCTGGGTCTAAGTGGCGGGGTCGACTCTTCTGTAGCGGCCATGCTTATTCATAAGGCTATTGGCCAAAACCTGTACTGCATTTTTGTAAATAATGGCCTGCTGCGCAAAAACGAATTCCAGGATGTGCTGGACCAGTACCAGCACATGGGCCTGAACGTAAAAGGGGTGGATGCCAGCGAGCAGTTCTATTCAGCGCTTTCAGGATTAAAAGATCCTGAAGATAAACGTAAAGCCATTGGCCGTACGTTTATAGAGGTGTTCGATGCTGAGGCACACCGTATTGAAAACGTAAGCTGGCTGGGGCAGGGCACCATTTATCCGGATGTGATTGAATCTGTTTCAGTCACAGGCCCTTCTGTTACCATTAAATCTCACCACAATGTAGGCGGCCTGCCCGATTTCATGAATCTGAAGGTGGTAGAACCCCTGCGTTCCCTGTTTAAAGACGAGGTAAGGCTGGTGGGTAAGACCATGGGGCTGGATCAGAATATTCTGCGTCGCCATCCTTTCCCGGGTCCGGGCCTTGGCATCAGAATACTGGGAGATATAACGCCTGAAAAGGTACGGATTTTGCAGGAGGTAGATGACCTCTATGTAAAAGGACTAAAAGCATTTGGCCTGTATGACGAGATCTGGCAGGCGGGCGCCATTTTACTTCCTGTACAGTCTGTAGGCGTAATGGGAGATGAGCGCACTTATGAATCGGTTGTTGCCCTAAGAGCTGTAACAAGTGTAGATGGTATGACGGCCGACTGGTACCCGCTTCCGTATGAGTTTATGCGCGAGATTTCTAACCAGATCATCAACCGCGTTAAAGGCGTTAACCGTGTGGTATATGACATTAGCTCCAAGCCACCGGCAACTATTGAATGGGAATAAAATAATTATGCGATACACACTCTTGATTTTGGCGCTGTGCCTCATAGGCACTCCTCTTTTTGCACAGCAAAAAAACGATGCACAGCAGCAATATTTGCGGGCAAAAAATCTGTTTCAGCAGGAACAGTGGGTACAGGCCATGGAAACTTTCCGCCAGGTTGCGGCAGATCCAAAGGCGAGTGGTTTTGCTCCCTATGCTTCTTTGTATTATTCGGTTTCTGCCATCAGGGCGGGCCGTACCAATGAGGCCAGGGGAATGCTGCGCCAGATTCAGCAGAAGTACCCCGACTGGGATAAGCAGGAAGAGGTAACCTACTGGCAGGCACGCGTACTGTTTGAAGAAAACAACTTTGAAGCTGCTGTTGCTGCCATAGAAAAAATCCGCACCCGTAGTGTAAAGGGCGATGCCGAAGAAATGGCCCTTTTTCACCTGCAGCGTGGTGCGTCCATAGACCAGCTTAAGCACATTCTGAATCAGCACCAGGAAGCCCGCTATGTAGCACAGGCACTGGCCAGGAAAATCAGCAACCAGCCTATTGTATCGCAAGACCAGCAGCTGCTTTCGCAGCTGGTAAATCGCTATAAACTGGACAAAGATCTGGTAAGCAAACCGGTAACGGGCAAGAGTGAGCTGAAAGATTCCTATAATGTTGCTGTCATGATGCCATTTCTGCTGGAGAGCCTTCAGCCGGAAAAGAACATGCGCGATATTTATTTTACCCTGGATATTTACGAGGGCATGAAGCTGGCGAAGGAAGATCTGGAGGAGGAAGGTATCAGGATCAATCTGTATGCCTATGATACCCGCAGAGACAGCCTTACCACCGTTCGTTTTCTGCGCTCTCCGGAGATGCAGGGCATGGATCTGCTGGTAGGTCCGCTTTACCCCGGCCCAACCAAGGCTGCACTCGATTTTGCTTTTAACAGGGGCGTAAACCTGGTGAACCCGATTTCTACCAATCCGGAAATTATTCAAAATAATCCATACGCTTTTCTTTTTAAGCCATCGCTGGAAACCCAGGGCCGTAAAGCAGCAGATTTTGCTGCCAGAACCTTTCAGCCGCCACGTGCGCTCGTTATTTATGGTACCAAAGACAGGGACACCATTATGGCCAACGCCTACAGGCAGGAGCTGGTGAAAAGAGGTTTCACTGAAATCAGAATGGAAAAGATCAGGGCCGGCAGCGAAGGTTCCATAAGGGCACTGCTTACTTCCACACAACCTGAAGATATGGTGCCGGGTGGCCGTCTTTCTTCTGAGCGTTTGGGCCATGTGTTCATTGCCTCGGAAGATGAAAGTATTGTTGCAAATGCCATGAATGCCATATCTTCCAGAAAAGACAGGCTGGCCGTGCTGGGCCACGAAACATGGGTAAAGAAAAACCTTGTATCGAACGATCAGCTGGAGCGGATGGGCGTGTATATGATGGCGCCGGAATACCTTGATTACGGCAATCCGGATTTCTTTACTTTCAGAGACAAATACCTGGAGCGTGTACATTCCATGCCCGGCCGCTATGCCTACCTGGGCTATGACCTGATGATGTATTTCGGGCGTATGATGAGCCGTTACGGAAATCTGTTCCAGAACGAAGGCAGCCCGGAGGTATATAATGGTGTAATGTGCACCGGCTTTAACTACCAGGCATATCGTGATAACCAGTGTGTGCCCATTGTACAATTCCGGAACTCTGCTCCGGTAATCGTTTATCAATAAGACTAATTTTTTATGCTGAATCAGGATAGGAGTAACCAGCTTTTTGAGCGTGCCCGGGCTGTGATACCAGGCGGTGTAAACAGCCCGGTGCGGGCATTTAAAGCGGTGGGGGGGCAGCCTCTTTTCATGCAAAAGGCCAAAGGTGCCTATCTTTATGATGAAGATGGTAACAGCTACATAGACATGATCAACTCCTGGGGTCCTATGATCCTGGGGCATGCCAACGAAAAAGTAGAGCAGGCCATTATAGAGGCGCTGCCCCGTTCACTTTCCTTTGGTGCACCTACCGCCCGGGAAATTGAAATGGCCGAACTGATCACAGCCATGGTTCCCTCCATTGAAAAGGTGCGTATGGTGAACAGCGGAACAGAAGCAACCATGTCGGCCATCAGGCTTGCACGTGGCTTTACCGGCCGCGATAAAATAATCAAGTTGGAGGGCTGTTACCATGGCCATGGTGATTCGTTCCTGATAGCTGCCGGCAGTGGCGCCCTCACCATGGGCACACCCGATAGCCCCGGGGTAACCCGCGGTACCGCACAGGATACCCTCATTGCTCCCTACAATAATCTGCAGGCTGTTGAAGCACTGACTGCCAGCAATAAAAGTAAAATTGCAGCCCTTATTCTGGAACCGGTGGTAGGTAATATGGGCTGTATTGCACCAAAACCAGGTTACCTGGAGGGTCTGCGCAAGATTTGTGATCAGGAAGGTATTGTTCTGATTTTTGATGAGGTGATGACAGGCTTTCGCCTGGCCAAAGGAGGCGCGCAGGAGCGCTTTGGCGTGCAGGCAGACCTCACAACCCTTGGAAAGATCATTGGTGGTGGCATGCCCGTAGGCGCTTATGGTGGCCGCCGCGATATCATGGAGTTTATTTCTCCGGCAGGACCTGTTTACCAGGCGGGCACTCTTTCAGGTAATCCCATCGCTATGGCGGCAGGTCTGGCCATGCTGCACCACCTCAACGATCATCCCGAACTGTATCAGCAGCTTGAGCAAAGCAGCAACCGTATAGTGAGTGATCTCAGGGAAGTACTGTCGCAGCTGGGCCTGCGCTATACCATCAACCAGGTTGGTTCAATGTACTCCCTGTTCTTTACAGAGGCAGAAGTATATGACTATGACACTGCTAAAACCTGCGATACAGCCTTGTTTGGACGTTATTTCAGAAAAATGCTGGAACAGGGTGTTTACCTGGCTCCCTCGCAGTTCGAAACCCTTTTTGTATCTGCCATCCTGGGCGAAAAGGAAATTAGCAAACTGAAGGAGGCAAGCCTGGCCAGCCTGAAAGCTGTTATAGACGCATCAGAATAGCGCAAAGGAGATGGCTACCTCTGCCATCACTGCAAACAGGAGCGTCATAAAATACAGAAAACCCAGAATATTAAATTTCATTAGTGTACGCCACCAGCCCTGCCCGTAAACCTTCTTGATGGAGAAGAAGGCATAGATGGTAACTATCAGGAATGCGGCCCCTGCCAGCATTCCCGACCGTGAGAAGAAGGCAGCAAAGAGCATCAGGGCCAGAATCAGAAAGCTGAAGGAGTGAAGATGCAGGGCATGTATTACATGGTTGAGGTAGTACTTCTCTTTACGCCAAAAAAGCACATAGAGGAAAAAGGCAAAAACAGGTAACAGGAGGAACATCATGATCGAGAGGTTTTTGATCAGATAGGGAAGGAAAATATCCATATCCTTCTGAAATACCTTTCGTCCCTGATGAATCAGGAGCCTGTCTACAGTGCTTTTTTTGTCCATGTTCAAACTGTCTATCACCTGGTCGTCCGTTAGTTCCTGTGCTCTCATCAGTCTCATAAATTTAGAACCGGCTTCCTGGCTGCTGCTAATAGCCGCCGCATTGGGCAGCTCTACCAGGGTAGAGTCTTTACTGTCTATTTTTTCCTGTGCAGAATCTATGGCTGCCTGTACTTTCTTTACATCCTGTGGAGGTGGGTTGGTACCAAAAGAAAGCGTTTTGCCATCATAGAGCGAAATTTGATTCTCCTCAACAAGCATATTGGTGAACAGGGACAGGATGAAGAAGAAGACAAAGCTGATGATGAGGTATAATTTAAGGGGATTTATATAACTAGTCCGTTTACCTTCGTTGAAGCGCCTGGTAAGAGCGCCCGGCTTGAACAGAAATGGCACACTACTACGTCCGATCCTGGAATCGAATGAGAAATAATTACTAAAGAAATCATGCAGAAACCTGCCAAAGCTCATGGTATGCTTTGTGTTTTCCTGGCCACAGGCCGGGCAGAAGTTGTCGGAACTGCTTAAAGGACGGTTGCAGTTCAGGCAGGCAGGTTGCTTTTGGAGATGCTTCATTACCAAAAATTACGTATTCTTCTGTTTATGTGCAAGCAGCCCGGAAAAATGCAAAATGCTTGAAAATATTGCATTAACGGGCCACATACATAGTCGCTTTGTATATTTATAACCTGAATAGACCAAAACGCCTTGTACAACGCTAGCCATAATCTCCTGTGAAAAAAAATACGCTGCTCCTTACCCTTTCCCTGTTATTAACAGCAGGCCAGCTTTTTGCTCAGGGTAGACGCAATGAGGATAAGATTCTCACCTTTGAGACCATCTATGATGCTCCCTATGAAATCAACAAACTATGGATTGGTTTTCAGCCAATTTATACGGAGTTGTTCAGAACCAATACAAACATTGGCTACGGCATGGAGGCTACCTATTACTGGAAGGATAAGGCTGACTTCAGGGCTAGTTTCAGAAAGCCCTATAGCCGTCACCTCGATCTGCAGCGCAATGTTGCCTTCAACAATTCTATTGAAATTCAGAACAGGCATACTGTATTCAGCTTTGCTGAAATAGGTGGTACCTACCACCTGAAAGATACAGAACAGGACGTTGAAAGCCTGATCTACCTTTACTCCAAACGTTATGCGGGTGCTAAATGGGCATCAATGGTTCCCGATAAGTCTAAGGTACAAACCAAGGTAAGAAAGATTATTGGTATTCGTGGCGGTGGTTATTACTACCAGACTACGGTAGACCTGGACAGAATGTATGATGCAGGTAAAATTAGCCTAAACACTGCCGAAGGTGCAGCACTGCCAAACGACTGGCAGGAGGGCCAGCCAACCGGCCCGGACCTGAACCCATTCATTGGAGCCCGGGTAAACGGCGGTTATGTAGGCGGCTCATACGCCTGGATCAAAAACTTTGCCATCAACCCCGACCGCACCTACGATGACCTGGTGAAAGACCTTATCCTTACCGTGTATGCTGACGTATTGTTTGCAGGCAGCATCCGCTACGAAGATGTGTTTTACAGGCCTGATCCTACTAACCCATTAGCAGCAGCTTATAGCACTGCCGATCTGGGAAAAAATTTCTTTGGTTTCAGGGCAGGTATAGATGGTAAGTTTAACCGCAACCTTAGCTGGGCGTACAATGGCGAACTAGGCTACCGCCCAGGCGTAAAAGGGCAGGGGCTTTATGCGCTGATCAAAATCAGCTTCCCGGTATATGGCAGCGACATGAATAACAACGTTGAGGCCTTTAGTAAGTAAGGCTGTTTAAGATCATATGTAAGCATTAAATACTGAGAATGACCCGTTGAGCAGCCGCCAGCGGGTTTTCTTTTTTTATAGAGCCTGCTGATTAAAGATTTTTCGCTTATCTAGTGCAATAACAATATATTTCAATAAATTATCTTCAGATCAAAACCTTGCCTAGCATTTCAGGAATAATGATTTTTTAGGATCTAATCCATTTTTTATTAACATACCAATACCAACAGCTATGGGTAATTTTGCGAAGATTTTACTGTTGATGGTTGTCATGCTGCCCAGCATGCAGGCAGAGGCACAAAAAGAAGCAACACCAGTAACAGCTACCAATGCAGTTTATCTGGAACTCCTGGGGAATGGTGTGTACTACTCCATTAACTATGAGCGCATGTTCTTTCAAAAAGGTATTATCAGAGCCGCTGCCAGAGTAGGTGTTGGTGCACTTCCCTGGAGAATGGGATCTGGCAGCTACCTAAAGGCAGCCATACCGGTAGAATTAATAGGACTGTTGGGCAAATCGAAGCATTTTCTTGAAGCAGGCGTTGGCTACACACCTTTTTTAGTGCCATGGTCAGGCTCTGTTGGTTCTGCAATAGATGATGAATTTAAATCTTATATAATAAGGTCGCGGATTCCTTTTCGCATCGGCTACAGGTACCAAAAGCCAGCTGGCGGCTTCTTTTTCAGAGCAGCATATATGCCTACCCTGGATTATACTCCCGGATGGAGTAGCCATTTGCAGCTTATAAATGTTGGAGTGAGTGTTGGAAAAAGTTTTTAGTTTCTGAAAATCAGGTGGATACTATCAGGCTTTATGCGCTGCCTTATCATGCAGCATTCTTAGGGCCCGCTCCAGGTCTTCTGGGGTATCAATTCCAGCAGTTTCCAGCTGTGTTTCGGCAGTGCGGATGCGGTAACCAGCTTCCAGCCAGCGTAATTGTTCCAGCGATTCTATGTTCTCCAGCCAGCCCTGGGGCAGTTTAGTGATCTCCTGTAAAATATCGGAGCGGTAGGCATAAATGCCAATATGTTTAAACCAGAGGTGCTGTTCCAGCCATTCGGAGCGGGGCACGTTGCGCAGGTGAGGGATAGGTTCGCGGCTAAAATAAAGTGCATGTCCTTTCTGATCGGTTACCACTTTTACCACATTTGGGCTAAGGAGGTCATCAGCATGGCAAATGCGTTTCATCAGGGTAGCCAGCTGAGTATCGCCATCCAGTAGATCTGCCAGCAGGCTTATTTGCCTGGGATCGATAAAAGGCTCATCTCCCTGTATGTTGATCACATAGTCGAACTGCTCCTGCTGTTGCTGCAGGGCTTCGGCGCAACGATCGGTACCGCTGGGGTGATGACTGTTGGTCATGCAGACAGCAGCGCCTGCCCTGGTGGCAGCCTCGGCTATTTCGTTATAGTCTGTTGCTATTACAACTTTGCTTAGCTGCGGACATTGCTGAGCCTGCTGCCAAACACGCACCACCATCGGAATGCCGCCAATATCTGCCAGTGCCTTACCCGGAAACCGACTGCTGCCCCATCGGGCGGGTATTATTCCCAGAATTTTCATATAGCTTTTCGTACCCTTAACGTAGAGCCTGTATCTTCAGTTACTACAATTTGCTCGCCCTGGGCAATGTATTCGCCGCGGGTGAAGGCATCATAAATATTGTCTGCAATCATTACCTTGCCGGAAGGGCGTAACACTGTATAAGAAACTCCTGTCTGGCCTATGAGAGACTGATCCCTGAAGGAGGAGGTGTAACCTTTATCCCGATCCTGCCCGCCTTCCAGCGCAACCCTGCTAAAGGCCTTGGAATTGGCAAAACGTATACCGCCAAACACAATCAGCACCACACCCCCCAACATACCCGCTACTGCCGTAAGCAAGGCCTGGAATACCTGCGATACCGCCACAAATTCAAAATCGAACCAGTCGTTGCCGATCATGATGAGGATGAGCGAACCCAGGGTGAGGATAAAACCACTGATGCCGGCAACGCCAAAACCGGGTATTACAAAAATCTCTGCAGCGATGAGTGCAATGCCAACGAAAAACAGCAGAATTTCCCAGTGTTCGGCTAATCCGTTCAGGTAATAAGGCACCAGGTAAAGGATAAGCGCAATCACAGCGGCCAGCAGAGGGAAACCAATGCCGGGTGTTTGTAATTCAAAATAAAGCCCGCCAATAATGATAAGGATCAGAATCCCACTGATAAAGGGGTTGATAAAAATAGAGACAATCTTTTCAGTGGTGCTAAGCTCATAGTTTTTTATTTCATAATCTGTTATGCCGTTGCGTTCAAGAATTTCATCTATGCTTCTCACCTGTGCCTCGGCAAAGCCCCATTTAATGGCTTCTGAGGTGGAGAAGGTAACCA